>URDV01000224.1 GCA_900546605.1 uncultured Prevotella sp. | reverse complement strand
TCCGATCTCCCTCTACCAGTTAGAACCACTTTAACCTCACTTGAAAGGGCTTTACATAACACAATTCAATAAAATGGGTTTACTTACAGGTAAAACTGCCTTGATTACAGGTGCTGCACGTGGCATTGGCAAGGCTATCGCATTGAAATTTGCTGAAGAAGGTGCTAACATTGCCTTCACTGACTTAAAAATTGACGAAAACGGCGAAGCTACTCGTCAGGAAATCGAAGCCAAGGGCGTGAAGTGCTTGGCATATGCCTCAAACGCAGCTAACTTTGCTGAAACTGAAGAGGTGGTTAAAAAAATTCATGAGGACTTTGGTTCTATTGACATTCTCGTTAACAACGCTGGTATTACTAAGGATGGCCTTATGCTCCGCATGAGCGAGTCACAATGGGATGCTGTGATTGCTGTCAACTTAAAGTCGGCTTTCAACTTTATTCACGCTTGCACCCCTATCATGATGCGTCAGCGCAAAGGCTCTATCATCAACATGGCATCAGTTGTAGGTGTTCATGGTAACGCTGGTCAGTCAAACTATGCTGCTTCAAAGGCAGGCCTTATTGCTTTGGCTAAGAGTATCGCTCAAGAAATGGGTAGCCGTGGCATTCGTGCTAACGCTATTGCTCCTGGCTTTATTGAAACTGCCATGACGGCACAACTCAGCGACGAGGTACGTAAGGAATGGATGAAGGTGATTCCTCTACGCCGTGGTGGACAACCCGAGGATATTGCTAACGTGGCTACTTTCCTTGCCTCTGACATGTCAAGCTACATCAGCGGTCAAGTTATTCAGGTTGATGGCGGTATGAATATGTAATAGGCTGGGTACAGCTTAATGGCCAATTTAAGAGTTGAAGAGCTTATGTTTTATTATAACCATAACTCTCAACTCTTAAATTGGCTTTTCTTTTTTTCTGCATGTGGAGGGAAGTTGGCTATAAGTAGCCATCTTCTACCATTCAGTATCTCAACATAAAGGTTTTACCCATGGAGGTTATTTACGAAGACAACCACATTATCATTGTTAACAAAGCACCTGGCGAGATTGTGCAAGGTGACAAAACAGGCGACCGCACTCTGGCCGATGATGTGAAGGCTTACATTAAGCAAAAGTATAACAAGCCTGGCGAGGTTTTCTTGGGCGTGGTGCATAGGCTTGATCGACCTGTGAGTGGTGTAGTAGTTTTTGCTCGCACCAGTAAGGCATTGGCTCGTTTGAACGAGATGTTCCGTGTTGGTGGTAAAATAAAAAAAACATATCATGCCATTGTGTGTGCGCCACCTGCCGCTCCCAGTGGGGTGTTGACGCATTGGCTCACTCGTAACGAAAAGCAGAATAAGGCTTATGCTCACAATCGTGAAGTGCCTGGCAGCAAGAAGGCAGTGCTTGACTATCAGCTCATTGGTTCATCTGATCGCTACTTCTTGTTGCAAGTTAATTTGCACACGGGACGCCATCATCAAATTCGCTGTCAATTGGCCGCCATGCATTGTGTTATTAAGGGGGACTTGAAGTATGGTGCACCGCGCTCTAACCCTGATGGTTCTATTTGCTTGCACGCTCGCCACATTGAGTTTGAACACCCTGTAAGTCATCAACTCATTTCAGTAGACGCACCTTACCCCATGAGTAATGCCTTGTGGCAAGTTTTTTAAATGTACGTCTGGAGACTTTTGTTTTGTATTGCGCTCACCTTGCACTACTTTGCTTCGCCAAGATAGGCGGCGGTTCGGCAATACAAAACAAAAGTCTTCGGACTTTTGTTTTGTATTGCGCTCACCTTGCACTACTTTGCTTCGCCAAGATAGGCGGCGGTTCGGCAATAAAATACAAAAGTCTTCGGACTTTTGTTTTGTATTGCGCTCACCTTGCACTATCTTTACATAAGATAGGCTGCGGTTCGGCAATAAAATACAAAAGTCTTCGGACTTTTGTTTTGTATTGCGCTCACCTTGCACTATCTTTACATAAGATAGGCTGCGGTTCGGCAATAAAATACAAAAGTCTTCGGACTTTTGTTTTGTATTGCGCTCACCTTGCACTATCTTTACATAAGATAGGCTGCGGTTCGGCAATAAAATACAAAAGTCTTCGGACTTTTGTTTTGTATTGCGCTCACCTTGCACTATCTTTACATAAGATAGGCTGCGGTTCGGCAATAAAATACAAAAGTCTTCGGACTTTTGTTTTGTATTGCGCTCACCTTGCACTATCTTTGCAATCAAATAGAGCAAAGCAGGCTGAACACACAAAATAGGCTACACATTTGCAACACTCTACATAGCAACTCAAATTACTACTATAAAGTACATAACAATATGGCAACAACTCCTGAATTCAAGTATGCTCCTATGTTCCAATTGGGCAAGGATACTACTGAATACCGCTTGCTCGGCACCGAAGGCGTCAGCACAGGCGAATTTGAAGGCAAAACCATTCTTAAGGTTTCAAAAGAGGCTCTTACTCACTTGGCACAACAGGCTTTTCACGATGTTGAGTTTATGCTCCGTCGCGAACACAATGAACAGGTAGCCAAAATTTTGACTGACCCTGAAGCCTCTGAAAACGATAAGTACGTTGCATTACAATTCCTGCGTAATGCCGAAACTGCCGTTAAAGGCATTCTTCCCTTCTGCCAAGATACTGGTACCGCTATTATTCATGGCGAAAAAGGCCAACGTGTGTGGACTGACTTTGAAGATGAAGAGGCACTTAGCTTGGGTGTGTACAACACTTACACTCAGGACAACTTGCGCTACTCACAAAATGCACCTCTCAACATGTACGACGAGGTGAACACACGTTGCAACTTGCCTGCTCAAATTGACATTGAAGCTGTTGAAGGCGATGAATATCGCTTTGTAATGGTGGCCAAAGGTGGTGGCTCGGCTAACAAAACTTACTTCTACCCCATGACCAAGGCTACTATTCAGAATGAGGGTACTTTGCTCCCCTTCTTGGTTGAAAAGATGAAGAGCTTGGGTACTGCCGCTTGTCCTCCCTACCACATTGCATTTGTTATTGGTGGCACAAGTGCTGAAAAGAATTTGCTCACTGTTAAGTTGGCCTCTATTAAGTACTACGACAACTTGCCCACTACTGGCGACGAAACAGGACGTGCCTTCCGCGACATTGACCTTGAAGAGAAGTTGTTGCGCGAAGCACACAAAATTGGCTTGGGTGCACAATTCGGTGGAAAATACTTGGCTCACGACATCCGCGTAATTCGTTTGCCTCGTCATGGTGCCAGCTGCCCCATTGGTATGGGTGTAAGTTGCTCTGCTGACCGCAACATTAAGGCAAAAATCAATAAGGATGGCATTTGGTTGGAAAAGATGGATGAAAATCCTACTGAACTCATTCCTGAAGCTCTGCGCAACCCTGGTGAAGGCAGCAAGGGCATTGAGATTGACCTTGATAAAGGCATTGATGCCGTACGTGCAGAACTTACCAAATACCCTGTTAGCACACGCGTTAGCTTGAAGGGTACTATTATTGTGGCACGCGACATAGCACATGCTAAGCTCAAAGCTCGCCTTGACGCTGGTGAGGACTTGCCACAGTACTTCAAAGATCACCCCATTCTTTACGCAGGACCTGCTAAGACTCCTAAGGGCTATCCTTGTGGCTCAATGGGACCAACCACAGCTAACCGCATGGACCCCTACGTTGACGAGTTCCAATCACACGGTGGTTCATTGGTTATGATTGCTAAGGGTAACCGTGGTGACATTGTTACAGAAGCTTGCCAAAAGCACGGTGGCTTCTACTTAGGCACCATTGGTGGTGTAGCTGCTGTGTTGTCACAAAGTTCTATCAAGAGCATTGAGTGCGTTGAATATCCTGAACTTGGCATGGAAGCTATTTGGAAAATTACGGTGGAGGACTTCCCCGCTTTCATTCTTGTTGACGACAAGGGCAACGACTTCTTTAAGCAACTCAAGCCTTGCAACTGCTGCCACTAATAAGTAGACATTAAAAGTTGCATTGAACTAACATAAACGCGTTGGCGGAATTAGTAAACAAGTTGACAAGTTAACGGGTTAACAGGT
>URDV01000223.1 GCA_900546605.1 uncultured Prevotella sp. | reverse complement strand
GAGTTCAGACGTGTGCTCTTCCGATCTTACGCGTCCTGCAAGTTTACTGAAAGGTATGTTGACAAAAGTTGACGAAGAGGCCGAATTAACTCTAAGCAGTCGCACTATCATAGTTACTACTAATGACTATACATTCACAAGTCGTTTGGTCGAGGGCCGATTCCCCAATTATCGTAGCGTTATTCCACAAAACAACCCTAACGAAGTAACTGTTAACCGCCAAGCTCTTGTTAGCGCACTACGACGCGTATTGGTGTTTGCAAATGCACAAGCTGTTTTGGTAAAGTTCCGTTTGGAAAATAACCAAATGAACATATCTAGCCAGGACGTTGACTTTGGCAAATCAGCTGAAGAAAATATGCTCTGCGATTACACAGGCATGCCTATGCGTATAGCCTTTAAGGGTACATTACTGCTCGAGCTGATTAATAATATTGATGCAGATGAAATCAAAATAAAGCTTTCTGACCCCAGTCGAGCAGGCTTGATTGTTCCTTCAGAACAGCAACCTGAAGAGGAGGTTGTTATGCTTTCAATGCCATCAATATTTAATGACTAATTAAACCCAACATATAGGTGGTCAGAATTATTTTTTTTGAAAGGTAATTTTGGCCACCTTGTTAAATGATAGTCTTATTAAAAAGGTATGCAACTTAAATTAAACCGCCCTATCATATTCTTTGATATTGAAGCTACAGGTTTAAACGTGGCTTCTGACCGAATCGTTGAATTGTGCTATATCAAGCTCTATCCTAATGGCAAAGAGGAGGTTAAAACACAACGTTTTAATCCAGGTTTACACATATCGGCTGAAGCCTCTTCAGTAAATGGCATATACGATGAGGACGTTGCCAATTGCCCCCGTTTTAAAGAGAAAGCTGCCGAATTGGCACAAACCTTTACGGGCTGCGACCTGGCTGGTTTCAACTCTAACCACTTCGACATTCCTTTATTGGTTGAGGAGTTTATTCGCGCTGGAGTAGACTTTGACATTACTGGGGCAAAGTTTGTTGACGTTCAAGGCATTTTTCATAAAATGGAAAAGCGCGATTTAACCTCCGCTTACAAATTCTATTGTAATAAAAATTTAGAAGATGCACATACGGCCGAAGCCGACACACGCGCCACACTTGAGGTGCTTGAAGCGCAACTTGACCGTTATGCTGATACGCTCCAAAACAATGTGACTTTTTTGGCAGATTTCTCACGTCGCAATAGAAATGTTGACTTAGCAGGACGAATTGTATACAACGACCAAGGTGTGGAAACCATTAATTTTGGTAAATATCGTGGCCGGGCTGTGAGCGAGGTATTACAGCGTGACCCGGGCTACTTTTCATGGATTATGCAAGGTGACTTTACACAAAATACCAAGCAGACCTTTATGCGTATCAAATTGCGCGGCGTTTAAAGCAACATAAACACTACTGATTAGGTAATGATGGGTAACACGTTGAATGCACGTTTTTAAGCAGGTATTCATAATTATTTTGAATAATCATCTAAATTATTTTCACATAGAAAGAACATTCTCAGTCGCGGATATTTTCATTCATTTTCAGTCACATAGCTCGCTATACTTCTTCGAATGAAGAAAAGATTTGCATACCGACAATACACTTTTAATGTAAAAATAAAATTGAGCACCTACTTAGGTTAGCATTCACATTTACGCTACCCTACCTGATTAGCTCACATCAGAACATGTATGTAAGCAGAATGATGAAAGGGAAAAAAATTGTATTGGGCATTACTGGTAGTATTGCCGCTTATAAAGCATGCACACTCATACGCTTATTTATTAAAGCGGGTGCTGAAGTGCAAGTAGTAATAACCCCAGCAGGCAAGGAGTTTGTTACACCAGTAACACTTTCAACACTCACATCAAAACCCGTAGTGAGTGATTTCTTTTCACGACGCGATGGTTCGTGGCACAGCCATGTTGACTTAGGCCTATGGGCCGATGCCATGGTAATTGCTCCTTGCACCGCTTCAACCTTAGGAAAAATGGCACATGGCATAGCTGACAATATGCTCATTACTACCTACCTATCAATGAAAGCCCCTGTGTTTATTGCTCCAGCTATGGATCTTGACATGTATCGACACCCTGCCACACAAGCCAATTTACGTACTTTACAGCAATTTGGCAATCACATTATTGAGGCAGCGAGTGGCGAGTTGGCCAGCCATTTAGTAGGCAAGGGACGTATGGAAGAGCCTGAATTTATATTCAAGGCCATAGCAGACTATTTCACATTGCAAGATGCTATTGCTCACAAAAAAGATTTGCAAGGACGTCGTGTTTTAATTACAGCTGGCCCAACGTATGAAAAATTGGATGCTGTACGTTTTATTGGAAACTTCTCGACAGGTAAAATGGGTTTTGCCTTAGCCGAGGAATGTGCTGCACGTGGTGCGCAAGTTGAATTGGTTGCTGGACCTGTTAGTTTACACACGCACCATCCTTCTATTCATCGAACAGATGTAATGAGTGCGCAACAAATGTATGATGCAGCTACCCTGTTGTTTAATGATTGCGACACAGCAATTTTGTGTGCAGCCGTGGCAGACTTTACCCCTAAGCATGTGGCTGATAACAAAATTAAACGCGAAGGTTCAGGAGGTTTGCACATAGACTTGCAGCCAACGCATGACATTGCTCGCCAATTAGGGCAGATGAAACGTAAGGAACAAAAATTAGTGGGCTTTGCACTTGAAACGGACCATGAGTTAGACCACGCGCTTGATAAGTTGCAACGCAAAAATCTTGATTTCATTGTGCTCAATTCGCTACGCACACCTGGTGCGGGGTTTGCCTATGACACCAACCAAGTAACCTTGCTCTTTGCCGATGGCTCGCGCAAGGATTTTGACCTTAAGAGTAAACGCGAGGTAGCTAGCGATATTGTTGATTTTTTGTAATGTAACTTTACACGTTGACATAAATGGGTTAACAAGTAAGTATGCTATAAACTACCTATTAGGTTAAAGTCATAATGATAAGGACCTATAAAACTTAGCTAACATACCTTTTAACTCGCTTACTTGTCAACATGTTTACAGATTCCGTCAATACGTTGCCTTTTGTTGTGTATTCAACTGAATGACACGTTTTGCTCTCATCAAATTATACTCATAAATTTTTTTAGCATGTTTCGCCATACTATAATTTGCTTATTACTCACCCTCAGCTTACCTGTCATGACTCATGCACAGGAGTTGGATGCACGTGTTACAATTAATCACCAACAAGTGCAAGGAACAAGTACCTCCGTCTTTGAAACGCTGAAAACAGCATTAGAACAATTCTTAAATGAAAGACAATGGACGAACATGCAGTTTAAAAAGAACGAACGCATTGCCTGCAATTTTGCCATAACAATAAAAAAATATTCTCCTTCAGACAACACGTTTCAAGGTTCACTTAATGTACAAAGTACTCGACCTGTGTTTGGCGCAACATACACTACCACTTGCTATGCTTTTAACGACCCTAACTTTAATTTCACCTATCAAGAGTATGACCAAATAGACTTTCGACAAGACGTGATAGATAATAACCTAACAGCTATGTTAGCTTATTATGTATACATGATTATAGGTTATGACCTTGATGCCATGGCACCTATGGGAGGAACAGAAAGCTTCAAAACCTGTCAAACTATTGTAACAGGAGCACAAAGTTTGAGCGAAAAAGGCTGGAAAGCTTTTGACGATAACAAGAACCGCTATGCACTTATTACAGATTTGTTAGATGGAGGCATGGAGCCTTTCAGACAAATGCAATATAAGTACTATCGCGAGGGTTTAGACGTTATGAGTGAAAATGTGGAACGCGGACGAGCTGCTATAACACAAGCTCTTGAGCTGTTAAACAAGGCACATGATAATAAATCGATGAGTGCTTTACCACAAATCTTCACAGAGTTTAAACGTGACGAACTGTTGAATATATATAAAGGACACGCTTCAAGCCAAGAGAAGGACAAGGTGGTGAACATTTTGACGCGTATTAATGCCTCACAAAGTTCCTATTGGCGCGACATTTAATATCACTTCATTACGCGCATAATAGGA
>URDV01000222.1 GCA_900546605.1 uncultured Prevotella sp. | reverse complement strand
TAACCTGTCAACTTGTTAACCCGTTAACCTGAAATTCCGCCAACGGGTAGTTACTATTAAAGTTTTTTGGTCGCAGTTTTTCAAAGGCCTTTGTATTGACTTTTTCATAAAAGCCATGTTTGTGTAATAATTTTAGGCACAAATATGGCTTTTTGTCGTATCATATAACACTCACTTTATGTAATAACTCTATTTTCTTTAATCTATTAACATTAATTATTACCCCCCCCCGATAAATTTAGCTCTTATTGTATAATTTTGCAGTGTGAAAGACAATGGAAATGTTGAAGTAAGCAGAAGAAAATACGTGATGAAGCTTTCACAAAATAGTTGAAGTAAAATACTAATTAATTATAAAATAATCAGTTTAACTATGAAAAGGTTTACTTTCCTTTTTGCTTTGCTTACGCTTTTAGCAAGCATAAGCACAACGAAAGCTCAGACACCTACTGCCACGCCTATCACGGACGCTGAGGTGCCAACGGGCTACTATTTCATAGCCAGCACCGCTGCTGCTGCCTATGATATTACATCTCCTTACATCGCTGCCAATGGTAATGGAGCTATGAAATTAGTTGCACAAACTGCTGTTACCACCGATGTTTCAAACAGCAAAGTTGGTTTGTGGTATATTCAAAAAACGGGTACTACAAGCAACAACAAGGCCTCATATAGCATTAAGAGTGTCGAAGTTTCTACTTATTGGGCATCAAATCCTAATTGTCCGTTAGGCAATGGAGCAGGTGTTTACAACATTGTTCAAGCCGACGACCAAAGCGGTTACTATTTTAGCGGAAACGGCGGTGGCATCAGTAATCCCGCTTATGTAAATGCCACATCTGCTACAGCTTTTGAACGCAACAATAGCGGTTCATACAACAAGTGGAAACTCATCCCTGCAGGTGTAAAAGATGTTACTTTGGCTTATACTGCTGGTAGCCGTACATTTAATGTTACACAATTAGGAGCTATAGGCAAGCAAATCTCTACGGCGGTTGATTTCTATAAAGACATCACTCCCGCTACCATTACAGTAACCGATGATGCAGATACTTATGCCGTAACTGCTACTGCCAACTTCCCATTCGTAGAGGGCAAATGGTACAAAGTTAAATTGCGTTGGAAGAACCCCAACGACAATAAGAACGACATGGCAAATAACGTTTACACATATCGTTCGCTCACATGGGATGGTGTATGGAACTCACACATCAACACGCGTGATGTTGTTACTGAGAGCAACTATGCGCTATGGTCGTTTAAGCTAAAAGAAGGCACTGCCAACCAAGTGTATATGTGCAACGCTATAAACAATGGCAACGCTTATGTGCGCATTGACAACACAAATGATAACGGTAAAGCCTACATGAGCCCTACGGGTACTGCCTTTATCTGCAAAAAGGGTAACACGGAGGATGGTTACACAAACGGTTTCCGCTTGCAAGACCTCAACGTAGAAAATGCCAACCTCAACGACATTAGTGGAGAACTTGGCTATTGGAATAATGGCGATAGTAAAACAGACGCTGGTTCAACCTTTACGCTTTATGAACCAACTGATCAGCCTCAAGCAGTAACAGTTAATACCCTCGTAGCTACAAATAGCGCAACCAACGAAGCTTTCACTATTAACGATTTAAGCGAAACTATCCTTACTACTACTGCAGGAAATGATAAAGTAGCTCCATTCAATGCCAATGCTTTCTTCCAAACATCTAATGTTTTGTATATTACTAATGGCAACAAAATTACTCTCAACTATACATCTACTGCTCCTTACCCCCTATCAGGCGATGATACCAAGCACTGGATGGTTATTCGCTCACGTTATGACAGCGACACCGACCGCTACCTCAAGGCAAAAGACGATGGCAAAATCCAGTCACGCAGCAACTCTTTAGACCGTAATTCGCTCAGTGCTATCAGAAGTTTCAATGAGATTGATGCTAACAAATGGGCCATTATCCCCGCAGACATTAGCTTCAATACATTCTACTTGGTAAACAAGGCATACGATGGCAAAAAGGCCTATCTTTCAGCACAAACTCAGGGCACCGAAGTCGAGATGTCGAGCACAAATGCAACTGCTTTTTATCTACAACCACAGCCCACATTCGATGGCATCACAGGTGGTTTTACCATCCAACCCGATGCAAGCAACACTCACGCAGTAGGCGATCACGGAAATGGTAACCTTAACTATTGGTGTAATCGTGGTCAGTCTGAACTTAACGACAATGGTTCTATCTTCCGTGTGGCAGACCTCTTAGCCGATTGTAAGACTATTGCTACCAACAACACCAATACACAATATGTAGGCGACATTGCAACTTCAGCCAACACCACATTGGGCGAGCAAACCTCGGTTGAAGGTTTCTTTACTAAGTATGATGAATTGGCTGCTGCAGGTACTCTTTACTCTGCTCCTGCACAAGACAAACTCTACCGCATCACCTTTACTCGTGGCAATGTATCGCCCGCACTCACCAATGCCAATGCAAGTGCCGACGGCACAATTAACCAAGGTTCGGGTTCAACTCCCGATGAGCGCCGCGTAACATATGTAGCACAAACTAACAGCACCCCATCAGCTATCGTACGTTTTGTTCCCGTTAGTGGCGAAGATGGTTCATACCTCATTCAAGATGTCAATTCACAACTCTACTATGGTAGCAAGAACGTCAACAGCGATGGCGATGGCAAACTCTATGCAGTAAAAGACCCACAATGGGCAGGCCACTATGTTGTAGCCAATAGCATTAATGGCACGCTCACCAACGTAGGACTTAAGAACGCCCAAACTACCAACATCACCGAGCAATACCTATGGTGCCGCGGTGAAAATGAGAACACCATTCTCTCAAATTATAACTATGTATACTTCCATAGCCCATATAATGGCAATGCCGAAATAGGCGACCAAAACTCAATTGAGGCAGGTTGCGTTGTTAAAATTCAAGAGGTAACATCATATCCTCTCACCATCTCAGCGGCTCAGTACGCTTCGCTTTGCTTACCATTTAGCGTAACACTTCCCGAAGGAGTTACTGCCCACAAAGTAACTGCCGTAACAGGTGATAGCAAGGAACTTACGCTCGAAAGCATTGGCAACATTATCCCCGCCGACGAACCCGTTATTCTGCAAGGTGCTGCTACTGACTACACCCTTACGGTTAATGCCAACAAAGGCACTAAGAGTAGCGATAACATCCTCACTGGTGCATCGGTTAAGCGCACTGGCATAACCGACACTTACTATGCTCTTGGTTACAAGGCTCTCACAGCTGATGCCACCGAAAAGACAGCAGGCTTTTACAAGGTAAGCACAGGCAGCATGCCTGCTAATAAGGCATACTTGCTCAAGAACAACATCCCCGCATCGGCACAAGCAGCCATGATGTTCAGTTTCAACTTTGGCGGAAATATCACTGGCATAGATCATGCCATTGCAACTGAAGATGCTGAAAACGACGTGTACTACGATCTCAATGGTCGCCGCGTGCTTTACCCCACTCGCGGCATCTACGTAAAGGGCAATGGAAAAAAAGTTTTTATTAAATAAGGAAATAAACGAAACTAATGTTATGAAAAAAAATTATATTGCTCCCCGAATAACCCCCTATGCACTACTTTGGGAAAATGGTGTTGCCCTCAACATATTATCGGGCGGTAAAGACACACCAACCCTTGATTCTGACGACGAGATTCTTTCAAACAAAAAGGAAAACATTATTTGGAAGGATAATGGCAATGGTGGTATGTGGGATGGTATGAACGATTAACCTCGTCAAATACTCCTCATTCATCTCAATGAAAGTTCATTGAGCTTTTATAAAAGACACGCGCAGACCAGACACTAATGTCATGGTTTGCGCGTGTTGTTTTTGGTGTCGTCTGTAAGTAATTTTCTCCGCTTTCCTCGTTATTGGATTTCTGTTGTTCCTCGTTGGTTGGTCTCTTTTTCCTTTTTAAGCAGAGCATTTGTCATCTTGTTAATTTCCTCAATAGTAATGCGCTTGCGGATTGTAACAAACAGACTATGGTCAAATATGGGAATATGGGTATATTCTGTCAAACCACAAAAGTATTTCTCTCGTATCATCTCGATTGTCTCTACATCCGAAACATAGGTTGAAGAGGGAGCGTAGCGGGCTACGTGACCGATGAAACCTATGT
>URDV01000221.1 GCA_900546605.1 uncultured Prevotella sp. | reverse complement strand
GGTGAAGCAGAGCTTTTGGTAATAAATGATGATACGAATATGTTTGTGTCAATTACTGCATAAATCATTGTTACGTTCTTTGTTAATTCGTCTCACTTCGCGTATTTCAGCATTGATTTCATCTAAAGTCATATCAATGTTGTTGTCGCTTGCAGTGTCACACATGCGTTTGAATGCAGCCCTTGCATTGGTCGTGACTTTGTCTTCCTCCTTTGCCTTGATGGGGAAAGGTATACTTTTGGTTCGTATCACTGCCTTTACAAAAATGTTGATGGCCGTGTTGGCGCTCATGCCGAATTGGGCACATAGCTCGTCGAAAATTGCTTTTTGTTGATTGTCCAAACGGACGGTCATTGATGTCTGAGCCATATGGAGTATATTTTATTAGTTGAACAAAATATGTCTTTATGCTGCAAAAATACTGCATTATGATGTAAATACAAAAACAAAAATCTCATAATATTATGTCAGAAGAAAGAAAAACGATTTATTTATGCCTTGCCCACATGAGTGAGGCTGGTTTGGAACAGAAATATGTGAAGGAGGCCTTCGATACTAACTGGGTGGTACCCATGGGACCGAATGTGAATGCCTTTGAACAAGATTTGGCCGCATTTGCTAATAGCAAAAGTGATGGCACCGAGCCGCTCGACCGCAAGGTGGTGTGCTTGAGTGCTGGTACGGCAGCTGTACACTTGGCCTTGATAGGCTGTGGCGTAAAGGCAGGCGATGAAGTGCTGGTGCAAAGCTTTACCTTCTGCGCCTCTTCGCACCCTATCACTTATCTTGGAGCAAAGCCAGTGTTCGTAGGCTCTGAGGGTGAAACGTGGAATATGGACCCAGAGTTGCTTGAACAGGCTATTATTGACCGCAAAGCTAAAACGGGAAAGTTGCCTAAGGCTATTGTGCCTGTGGCTTTGTATGGTATGCCTTATCGCATTGACGAGATAATGGCTATTGCTAATAAGTATGGTATTCCTGTAGTGGAGGATGCTGCCGAGGGCATGGGCTCACGCTTTGATGGACAGGTGCTGGGTACATTTGGCAAATATGGTGTGCTGTCGTTTAATGGCAATAAGATGATTACCACCTCAGGTGGTGGCGCTTTAATCTGCCGTAACACGGAGGATGCTAACAACATTATGTGGTATGCCACACAGGCTCGCGATGCTTATCCCTACTATCAGCACACGGCTATTGGCTACAACTATCGCATGAGTAATGTGTGTGCTGGCATAGGTCGCGGACAGATGACAGTGCTTAATGCCCACATAGCTCATCACAAACACGTGCAAGCCCTTTATGAGGAATTGCTGAAGGATGTGCCAGGTATACACATGCACAAGCAACCCACCGACCCGCGTTACGATGCCAACTTCTGGCTCTGTGCAGCTACACTTGATGCCGATGTACAGATTCAAGGACAAGAAAATGCCTATAAAGAGGTTATAAAAACGGCAGTAGGTGGTGCTGCAGGTGTAATTCATGCTGTAGACTCAGCTGTGACCGATTGTCAACCTAACGAAAATGTGGAGGCATTGCGTGTGTTCATGTTGGGCAAGAAGGTAGAGTGTCGTCCTGTGTGGAAACCTATGCACAAGCAACCAGTATATGCCGATGCGCCTGTCTACACCCATGGTATTGAAGAAGAACTCTTCAAGGTTGGCTTCTGTTTGCCAGCAGGTCCGTGGGTGACTGATGATGATGTGCATTACATTGTTGATTGCATTAAGGAGGCTATGGTAAAATAATTTTTCCCTGCTTAATAAATGGCAGACAAAAGGGCGGTTAGTGAATGATTTTTGCTAACCGCCCTTTTTGGGTATGTTCGTATTCATTTTTACCCAACCATTTAACGATAAACAACCGCCAAGTAAGTACTTTTGCTAAAGTTCGTTCAGCGCAAAAAAGAAGAGTAACAAAAAAAGTTTTAGCCGCTTTTTGGCATAAGTAATGTGTAAATCACAGATTTTTTGTAAGTTTGCACAAACGTAGCGCGTGGCGAGTAAACCACGTGCTATGCACAATAAGCAATAATCACAACCTAATACATTCAACATAAAATGCTCGACGTTAAAAAGTGCCTCAGCGACAGCGAGGAAAAAATGGAGATGAGCGTACTCCACTTAGAGGAAACGCTTGCACAAATTCGTGCCGGTAAGGCCAATGTACATATTCTTGACGACCTGCGTGTTAACTCTTATGGCTCAATGGTGCCTATTAACAATGTAGCGGCCGTTAGCACTCCCGACTCACGCACCATTGCTATTAAGCCTTGGGAAAAGTCAATGTTCCATGTGATTGAAAAAGCTATCATCGACTCAACCATTGGCATTATGCCCGAAAATAATGGTGAGGTGATTCGCTTGGGTATTCCTCCACTCACTGAGGACCGCCGTAAGCAACTCACTAAGCAGTGTGCCAAGGAGGCTGAAGAGGCTAAGGTGGCTATTCGCAACGCACGTCGTGATGGCATTGATAAACTGAAGAAGGCCATTAAAGATGGCTTGTCAGAGGACGTAGAAAAGGATGCTGAAAACGACTTGCAGAAGATTCACGACAAGAAGGTAAAGCAGATTGAAGCTTTGCTCGCTACTAAGAACAAAGAAATTATGACGGTTTAAAAGTGAGGCCATCTCCCCTAAATGAGTGTATGGAGTTTTCACACACACACACGGGGGCTTCGCTCTACTTGTTTCTCACACGTAACGCAATAAGGCTCATGGGGCAAAAAACCTTTTGGGTCTTATTGTGTTAAGTAATGGTAAAAAATAATTTGACCAATTTTAAAAGTGAGTAATGATATGAATTACGCATGTCTTTTTGCCGCTTTTGAAACCTTCGCTCAGTCACATAGCTCGCTATGACCCCCTTCGGTTCCCCCGTTATCGGGGGATAGAAACCTTCGCTCAGACTTCAAAATCGGCTAAAAATACATGCAAAAATTGCTCAACTTATTCTTTTACCATTACTAAGTAGGCGTTTTAAAATAACTTTGGCACCTATTACTGAGAACATCTACTTGTTTATTTATATATGCACGGAAAAGTTATAAAGAGCACAGGCTCATGGTATGTGGTACGCACCGACGATGGTAGAGTGGTGGAGTGCAAGGTGAAGGGCAACTTTCGCTTGCGCGGCATACGCTCAACTAACCCCGTGGCTGTGGGCGATGGTGTAACCATTAAAGAACAGCACACTGAGGGAAAAGAAGAGGCTGCTGCCTTCATAACCGAAATTGATGAACGCCGCAACTACATCATTCGTAAGGCTTCGAACCTGTCAAAGCAGAGCCACATATTAGCTGCCAATGTCGACATGGCATTGTTGGTGGTAACCATAGCGCGTCCTGAAACGAGCACTACCTTTATTGACCGATTCTTGGCCTCGGCTGAGGCTTACCGCGTGCCTGTGTGTATAGCTTTTAACAAGGTGGATGACTTGACCGACGATGAACGCCAACTGATGGACTATTGGTATGCACTCTACACCGACATAGGTTACACCTGTTATCGCATTTCGGCCTTGCACAATGAGGGCATAGCCGCATTGAGCGAACAGTTGCAAGGCAAAACCACCTTGTTGGCGGGCCACTCAGGTGTGGGCAAATCGACATTGCTCAACTTGTTGATACCCGAAGCCAAGGTGCGCACAGCCCACATATCTGATGCCCACGGCACGGGCATGCACACCACTACCTTTAGTGAACTGTTTGAACTGCCCGACCACCAAGGGGCACTTATCGACATACCTGGTGTAAAAGGATTTGGCACCTTTAATATGGAACCTGAAGAGGTGGCTCATTACTTTCGCGACATATTCCGCATTTCGGCCGATTGCCGTTTTAACAACTGCACGCATACCCATGAACCAGGCTGTGCTGTTTTAGCCGCGTTAGAGGCGCACCAATTGGCGCCCTCGCGTTATGCCTCTTACCTGTCTATGCTCGACGATAAGGAGGAGGGCAAATATCGTGCGGCTTATTAAGTAATGGTAAGTAGGTGCTCAAATTAAATTATATAATCATGTTCAGAATGAGTCGATATGCTTTGGCGCATTCTTTCGCCCATAAACATTAGGTTTCATCGGTTATGTAGCCCGCTACGCTCCCTCTTCAGCCTATGCTTCTGAACGAAATACTGCACCAACTCATATCAACTACGCGTTGGCGGAATTAGTAAACAAGTTGACAAGTTAACGGGTTAACAGGTAAGTTTGCCAAG
>URDV01000220.1 GCA_900546605.1 uncultured Prevotella sp. | reverse complement strand
ATACTTACTTGTTAACCTGTCAACTTGTTAACCCGTTAACCTGAAATTCCGCCAACAGGTTACATTAACATTTACCGCCTTAAAAACACAATATGCGGTTTTTGTCCTCCTCACATTGCTACATTAAATATAAATTGCTACTTTTGCAAAGTATTTATGACAAAGCAGCAACACTGTTGCCATAAAACGCCCTATTAAAACATCTAACAAACCAACACTATATTATTTTATAACAATATGAAACCTACTCTCTTTCTCCTGGCAGCAGGCATGGGTAGCCGCTACGGCGGTTTGAAACAACTTGACGAACTGGGTCCTCATGGTGAAACCATTATGGACTACTCAATTTATGATGCCATTCAGGCTGGCTTCGGCAAGTTGGTTTTCGTAATTCGTAAGGACTTTGAAGACGACTTCCGTCGCATCGTACTTTCAAAGTACGAAGGTCACATTCCTTGCGAACTTGTATTTCAGGACCTCAATGCCCTGCCCGAAGGTTTCACTTGCCCCGAAGGCCGCACAAAACCTTGGGGTACTAACCACGCTTTGATGATGGGCGAAAGCGTTATCAACGAACCCTTTGCTGTGCTCAACTGCGATGACTTTTATGATCGCGATGCATTCAAGGTTATGGGCAAATGGCTTTCAGAACTGCCCGAAGGCTCTACTGGCAAATATGCCATGGTTGGCTTCCGCGTAGGCAACACACTCTCTGATAGCGGTACGGTTAGCCGTGGTGTTTGCGAAAACGATGATCACCACCACCTCACTTCAGTAGTTGAACGCACTAAGATTCAGCGTTTCGATGGTGTTGTTAAGTATCTTGACGACAATGGTGAATGGGTAGCTATTCCTGACAACACACCTGTGTCAATGAACTTCTGGGGCTTCACTCCCGACTACTTCAAGCACAGCGATGAGTACTTCAAGACATTCCTTTCTGACCCCAAGAACATGGAGAACCTTAAGAGCGAATTCTTCATTCCTTTAATGGTTGACCATTTGATTAAGACTGGTCAGGCTACTTGCGAAGTGCTCGACACCACTTCAAAGTGGTTCGGTGTAACCTATCCCGAAGATCGTCCGGGTGTAGTTGAAAAATTCCAGAAGCTTGCCGACGAAGGCCAGTATCCTGAAAAGATGTTCTAATTGCAACACACTTGCAAAACAACTCACAAAAGGTGTAAAGAGCTATATAAAAGGTCTTTGCACCTTTTTTTTATACATATAAATCACACCTTTACGCTTAAAAGCACACGATTTTTGTTTGTACTACAACAAAATAGCTATATATTTGCACCATGGGAACATTGTATTTGGTACCGACTCCCGTCGGAAACCTTGAAGATATTACCCTCCGCGCCTTGCGCATACTCAAGGAGGCCGATGTAGTTTTGGCTGAGGACACACGCACCTCGGGCATACTGCTCAAACACTTTGACATAAAGAATCAATTGGTGTCGCACCACAAATTCAACGAGCACCAAACAGCCGATGCTTTTGCAGCCCGCATGGCAGCAGGCGAAGTCATGGCTCTCATATCTGATGCTGGAACACCAGGCATTTCCGACCCAGGCTTCATGTTAGTGCGTGCCTGCGTAGCTCGCGGAGTTACTGTGCAATGCTTGCCAGGCCCCACAGCCTTTGTACCTGCACTGGTAGCATCGGGCTTACCCTGCGAGCGCTTCACCTTCGAAGGTTTCTTGCCTCAAAAAAAAGGACGAGCTACACGCTTAGCAGCTTTAGCCGAGGAGCCACGCACTATGATATTTTATGAGTCACCCTACCGAGTGGTAAAAACCCTCACTCAATTCATTGAAACTTTTGGTCCCGACCGCCATTGTTCAGCTTGTCGCGAAATTTCAAAGATACATGAAGAAAGCGTACGTGGCACATTAACCGAAGTGCTGGCTCACTTTAACGAGACAGAGCCACGCGGTGAGTTTGTCATTGTAGTCGAAGGCTACGATGCACCTAAAAAGAAAAATAAAAAAGAGCGCGACAGCGACAAAGAGGTTCAATAAAAAACCTCGTGCGCTGAACGCTACATACCACACATAACTAAGTATAATCCTCACATTAAGCGGGATGGCTCCTCCCCAAAAAAGAACTACACACCATTTAAAGTTCTACAAGCCAACCATTGCACACACATAGCATTGTTGTTTAACTGCTCAATTGCAATCAACCCGCTTAGCTAACCCTTAAGTACGTTATGAAGAAGATTATCATGCTGCTTGCAGCCGTCTGCACCCTGTCGTTTGCCACATCGTGCAGCACCAAAAAAGAGAAAGAACAAGAGGGGAAAGACCCCAGCGCTGCCACTATTGACTCTTTGCGCCAAGCACTAACACAGTCGCAAAACGAATCGAGCGACATGATTGAAACCTTGTCGCAAATACAAGATGGCTTTGACCAGATTAATGAGGCTGAAGGCATTGTCAACGTTGAGAGCCGACAAGGCGAACGTGGCAACAAGCAGCGCATTCTTGACAACATGGCGCTCATTCAGAACAAGTTAAAGCTCAACCGTGAACTGATAGCCAACTTACAGCAGCAACTCCGCTCATCGAACCAAAGCAACTCAAGCACCAAAGCTAAATTAGAGGAGATGGTGGCTAACTTCAACAAGCAGTTGGAGGACAAAAACAAAGAGATTGAGGAACTTCGTGCCCAATTAGCCGATAAAGACATTAAAATAGCCGAACAAGGTGAACAAATCAATTCGCTCAACAGCAATGTGAACGACCTCACGCAAAAGAATGAAGAAAAGGCACGCACCGTAGCTGCACAAGACAAAGAGTTGAACACAGCCTACTACGTGTTTGGCACAAAACGCGAACTGCGCGAGCAACGCATTCTGAAGCGAGGCGATGTGCTCAAAAGTAACGACTTTAACAAAGACTACTTTCAACGCATTGATTTGCGCGTGACCAAAACCATCAAGCTCTACTCAAAGAGTGCCAAACTGATGACCAGTCACCCTGCAGGTTCTTATTCGCTCGAGAAAGACGCACAAGGACAATACACTCTACGCATTACCAATCCGCATGCATTTTGGAGCGTTAGCAAATACTTAGTCATTACGGTTAAATAACATACGCTTCAGTCTACACAGGCTTGCGCACATCTATCTGCCCTATATATATATAGGAACAAAAACACTTACCTCTCTTGCTTTATGTATATATGCTACACAAAGCAAGAGAGGTGTGCTGTAAGTAGGCCTACTAAAATTAATTTGTATACTCACTACTCTTTCAGCAACCAGCCACATTCAACCTACACACATGCGCAAACACACCCTTTTACTATCCCTTCTGAACATTTCGCTGCTACTATCATCATGCAGCTATTCACAATACGGAGCCGTAGCCAGCGGCTCTACATTAGGTGGCATGCTCGGTTCAAGCATTGGCGGACTCATGGGTGGCCCTCGTGGTTCTGACAAAGGCACCATTGCTGGCATGATATTAGGTGGCGCAATAGGAGCTGCTGCCACGGCACAACAAAACACAGCCAAACGCCACACACCCCAACCTGTACAAGCACCTAACAACACCGACTACACAGATGACACCTATAACAGCACTGGCAGCAACAACGATGTGCAGTTTAGCACTTACAACAATCCACATTACAAAGCACCGCGAGCTGCCTACGATGATGTGCAATACCTTGAAGTGAGCAACCTGCAATTCATTGATAGCAACAACAATCGTCGCCTTGACACCGATGAAAAGGCCTACATTGTGTTCGACATACACAACCGCAGCAACAAAATCCTTTACAACATTACCCCCAACATTGTTTGCAGTAGCAAGCGTGTAGTTGTATCAGTTCCCGCTACCATCACCACCATTCTACCAGGACAAGGCATACGCTACAAGGCTGCTGTAGTAGCCATACGCCGCATTAAGAACCAACCTCTGCACTTCAGCATCAGTTTTGGTAGTGAAAAGCAACAAGTTGTGGTTAAAACATTCAGCATTTGAGTAGTTGGCGAAATGAGTTAACAAGTTAACCCGTTAACCCCAAAATTCCAACGGGTTTGATTTTTCAATTTTATTACTACAAAAAAATACGCGCTACATAATAATGGAGAGTAGACAAACATTTCCGCTCTCCATTGTTATGCAGCAAATAAGCATTAACCCGTTGGCGGAATTTCAGGTTAACGAGTTAACAAGTTGACAGGTTAACAAGTAAGTATGCTTTACACCACTTATTATGTTAAAG
>URDV01000219.1 GCA_900546605.1 uncultured Prevotella sp. | reverse complement strand
TTTTTAAATCTTTGAGTTGAAAGAGGCACAGGCACCATGCAATCAATGTCATTAAAAAAATCAGTATCTTTCAGTTCATTAGCCATCATGCGTCCCATCTCAACTGCTACTTCAGGATGATTATGATATTTAAAGTGAAAATATATGTGGCAGAATTTTGATTGTGACCTGTAGAAAAGTAGACTATTGGCTCTTTCAGTGCTCACCACATCATCACACGTAATGCGTTCAATGATGTTGCCTTTTTCACCATTAAAATGAGTAAAAGGCATATCGCACAAACAGTCAATACAAATGTAACGTTCGTTCAGTAACAAACGCCTTTGACAAGCAATACAAAAGCGTGGGAACAAATTGTCCATTACAATAAGTCCCCAGTGCTTTAAGTGATTTATCATAAGCAGTGTTTCAACTCTACTTAACACGTTTGAATACCATATCTCCTGTAACCTTCACAAGTTTACGACCTACAGCGCGTTTAATGGCATTGCCACCAACAGCGTGGTAACTATAAGTGCTATCGTTGTTAAGCGTAAACTCAATGTCTTGTGCGTCCGAACCAATATCGTTACTAAAGCGAATAATGGCCGTGTTCTTTTTTATAGTACATTTGGTAATCATCCAAGTGCCATAAATACCATCCTTCATGTACCCATTCATTTTGCCTAAAAAAGAAAAGCCAGGTGCTTCAAGTGTTTCTTCATAAAGGTTTAAGTACATGTTCACCCCAGTCTCTTTACAATAATAATGGCCTTCAAACGGGCGTATCTGTTGAGCCGAAATAAACGTAAAGACTGTAGTAAATAGAAGTAAAAAGGAACGAAATCTCTTATTCATAATCATAACTCCTCCTCATCATTGTCTTTTGTGCGTAGAATCATGGTTGTAGCTCCAATAGTGATAATGTCGCCATCTGTAATGTTTACTCGGTCGTGATCCCCTAAAATTTCATTTTGCAAAAAGGTTCCCGTGTTCGAAGGAGCATCGCGCAACACAAAGCGTGCTGTGCCATCACCTTTGGGGCTAACAGTAATGATGCAATGCGTGGTATCCATGCTTGGGTCAACTGTTTTGATAGGTGCATTTGCGCGGCTTCCTTTCACGAGTCGTCCTATAATATTTTCACCCGCATGTAGCTCAATCTCTTGTTTAAAGTGGAAGGCATTTTCAAGCACCACCAATTTGCCATAAACGGTTTCGTCAGCATCGGCTTCTTCAGCCGCATCACCTTTAGGCTTAGGTTGTGGAATGCGTATTTTAAATTGCTTATGGCACTCAGGGCACTCAAACACCAGCACGCGTCCAGGCTCATATTTAGTTTCGTCAAAGAGTATAGATTCGTCACATTTCGGACAGCGAATACGTTTCATATATATATTTATTGTATGTGTAATGTAATAAAAAAAGAATTAGGAATAATCAGCCCGCTTAATAAAGCCATAGGCATCACCATTCCTAATTCCTTGTTATAATGTACAATTAAAAAAAGCGTTTTATTTTACTTCCATAACCCAAGCGTCAGCAAAGGCTTGATGTGCTTGCAACTTGCTGAGTGCTTGTTGTGCAGCTTGTTCAGTGGGGTAGTGGCCATATACCACTCTAACCATTCGTCCGCGTTTGTAAGGCAAAGCCTCTTTAAGTCCTTCAGCCTTCAACTTATTGGCAAAAACTTGTGCGTTACTCTTGGTTATAGCACTTGCCAGTACCAAGGTGAAATGTCCATCAGCCTGTGCAACTTTTCCTTCATCAGCATTTTTAGCGTTAAGTTGTGCTTGATGCTGGGCTTCGACTAAATCATTGCTTGCCTCATTGGGGGCTTGTAGCAAATGTGTATTAGGCTGTTCTGTTGTTGTGCTGGGCAAGTGTATAGGGGTAGCTTGCGACGTTTGAGCAGCAGACTCTTTAGCTTGAGTTGAGCTATTAAAGAGCTGTTCATAAACAGCCGACGCCATTTGTCGTTTGGTCGGGTTATTATTATTAATAGGAGTAGCCCAAATTAGGTAAAAGAAAATGGCCACTACTGCAGCTGCAACATAGTTCACCAACTCTCGGTTAATGCTAATGGTGTAGCTCTTTTCTGTGCTATTAACGTGTATTTTTTTCTTATTGTTTAATTTTTGGTCACCCTTGGGCTGGGCATCCTCTTCTTTAAGATCGGTAATGCGTGGTGTAGTAACAGCATCCAATCCATAAAGTTCGGGCGACAATACACCCGCTTCACA
Source organism: uncultured Prevotella sp. (assembly GCA_900546605.1). Taxonomy (GTDB): domain Bacteria; phylum Bacteroidota; class Bacteroidia; order Bacteroidales; family Bacteroidaceae; genus Alloprevotella. The sequence goes on along the minus strand of URDV01000219.1, from coordinate 2,027 downwards.
AGGAGTGAAGTTATATTTGTCGCCAATGCCTAAAGTCAATTTACCAATACCCGATAGTTCATACTCTCCTTGTTCTTGCAACTCCTTTTTAAGTTGTGCAACAGCATCGTCAATAAGCTTTATGGTTTCAGGGTAGTTGGTGTCGTATGCTTGCATATATGACTGAACAAGCAGCCCATCGTTGAGGTTGAGCTGCGGATTAAAGCCAACACTGCGGCAAGGCGGCAAAAACAGTTGTTCGTCGTCTACTCGGCGCGCAGGAACGTACTGCGTAACGAATCCTCCCAAACCAGGAACAATCACGCAGTCGTGCTTTAGCATAAGGCTTTCAATATGTCTAGATAGTTCAATCATACTGCAAAGTTACGCCTTTTATTTCAAATGTAGTGTTATAATAATCGGTTTTTTCTTATTTTTTTCACTTTGCTTAAAGTGATTGTATGCAACTATCTGATAATCATTGTATATGGTGTAGTGTGCGAAACATCTGTTGAAGTGAGAGTACAAATTAAGGGTAAAAGTTGTAATGTGTAATACACTTTATGTTCTTTAATAAAAGCACCTCCCAAGTGCCTACTACAATTGTTTCATGATGCCCGAACGCTTAATAGCTTGCCAAAAGATGTAAAGGAACAGAATGCGCCATCCCAGGTTAATATGATAGGGCAAGAAGGCAATGACCGATGCCGCTTGTCCATAACAAAGGTAAACTATTTGCTTCGCTTTAAATTTATGGTCAAGCAACGCTGAGTAAAAGCGAGTCAAAGCCTTAATTATTGGTGTGTTTGCCAAAATAGTGGTGATCGCATTCCAACTAAAAAGTTTTAGCAAGTTTGTTCCTTCCCACTTTTGCTGTTGCAATGAAATATTATTCTTCTGTGTAATCATATCTGTAAAGTGTTATTGTTTGTGGTGGCAAAGGAAATTATAAAGTTTGACAATGTGCGTCATTTGCAAAAAACGCGTGTTAAAAGTTTGGATGAATGAGTCCTCGTGTGGTGACTCATGTCGATTAAGGGGATTGCTATGTGGGGTTGATTCCACACATGTATTACGTGTTGGCGGAATTAGTAAACAAAAACAGGTAAGTTTGTCAAGTTTTTAGCTCCTTACCATACTGACTTTAACATAATAACGCGTTGGTGGAATTAGTAAACAAGTTGACAAGTTAACCCGTTAACTTGTTTACTAATTCCACCAACGCGTAGTTTTATATCTTCTTAAATTCAATCTTTACTTTTCTTTTGGGTCGCTTTTAGGCCTTTCATTCCCTTTTTAAGTCCTAAAATCACCTCAAATAGGGTGCAAACCGAGAGCAGAGATGCAAAATCACTTGCAATCTCTGCCAAGGTGCAGCCAATCTTATAAAAAATAAAAGCAAATCTTGATTGTAAAAGTTTAGACGACTTCAATAGCCCCCTAAAGCGTGTTGTCTATGGCCAAAAAGATTATATATTGTCAGCCTACATCATTAACATGCTTGTGCATTGGTTCGTTTACAAAACCTTACGCATTGTCCTGTAATGTCATATCCCAACATGGCACCCAACATAAAGTCTTCGGCAGGAGAGAGTTTGTTCATAGGCTTGTCAATAAATGTGCGAACAACATCTAAACACGCAGTGTTGCCAAAATAAAGATTAACTTTATTGTCTGAAACCTTTTGTTCAAGATAGGCAATACATTGTTTATCAAGTCGCTCACGCATAATCAAGGCACAATCCGTGCACATGGTGCATAGCACAAGTTGCCTGATGCCTTTGCGAAACTCATAAATTTGGTGCATAAAAAGTTTTAAAGAATCGTAGCGGTTAAAGTCTTCAGCTGACATAGGGTGTAATTTGTTTGATGAAATCAATCAGATAATCTGTCTACATGAATTTGTTGTAAGTAATGGTAAAAGAATAACAGGAGCAATTTTTTGAGTTCGTAATAGGAGTTATTTGAGCATGTCTTTTTGCCGTTTTTTTAAACGCGTTGGCGGAATTAGTAAACAAGTTGACAAGTTAACGGGTTAACAGGTAAGT
>URDV01000218.1 GCA_900546605.1 uncultured Prevotella sp. | reverse complement strand
CAATGAAAATAAAAACAAGTTTTTCTTTTCATTGCGCTCGGTTTGCACTACCTTTAAATAAGGTAGGCTGCACCTCGGCAATGAAAATAAAAACAAGTTTTTCTTTTCATTGCGCTCGGTTTGCACTACCTTTGCAAAAGCAAAAGTAGAAAAAAGAATTTAGATGAAGTCTGTACGCCCTAAAAAATTTCTTGGTCAGCACTTTCTGACACACTTGCCCACGGCACAAGCCATTGCCGATACCATTGACGCTTGCCCTGACATTCCTGTTCTTGAAGTAGGACCAGGCATGGGGGTCATGACTCAATTCATTCTGCCTAAGAAACGTGAGTTTAAGGTGGTTGAAATTGACTTTGAAAGTGTGGCGTACTTGCGCGAGCACTTTCCTGAGTTAGAGGATAACATCATTGAGGATGACTTTTTGAAGATGCATCTTGACCACACGTTTAACGGACGACCCTTTGTGCTTACAGGCAATTATCCCTATAACATCAGCAGTCAGATTTTCTTTAAAATGCTCGACTATCGTCACCTCATACCTTGCTGCACTGGCATGATTCAAAAAGAAGTGGCTGAACGCTTGGCTGCTAAACCTGGCTGTAAAGCATATGGCATTCTGAGTGTATTGGTGCAACTTTACTATGATGTTGACTACTTATTTACCGTTGAGCCTGGAGTCTTTAATCCACCCCCCAAGGTGCGAAGCGCTGTCATTCGCATGACACGTAATCAGGTGCAACATCCTGGATGTGACGAGGACTTACTACGTCATGTGGTAAAAACCACCTTTAACCAACGACGCAAAATGATGCGTGGGTCAATCAAACCTTTGCTACATGAGTTAGATCAAAAATGTGGTACTACTCCACCCGACCACACTTCTTTCTTGGCTCAAGAACTGCTCACTAAACGTCCCGAACAACTTTCGGTACAAGCGTTTATCGACCTCACCAACCAAGTGACACAACATTACGCCAACTGCCTGCAATAAATTGTGGACTATAACGTTATTAACACTGAATACATTACATTTTATATATGAAGACCTATTTAGTTACAGGTGCTGCCGGTTTTATCGGTGCAAACTATTTGAAATACATTTTAGGCAAATACGATGACATTCGTGTTGTAGTACTTGACCTGCTCACCTATGCAGGTTATTTGGGCACCATTGCCGACGACATTGACAATGACCGTTGCTTTTTTGTAAAAGGTGACATTTGCGATCGTGCTTTGCTCGATAAACTCTTTGCTGAATATCGTTTCGATGTTGTAGTGAACTTTGCTGCCGAAAGTCATGTTGACCGCAGCATTGAAAATCCGCAATTGTTTCTTAACACCAATATTTTAGGCACACAGAATCTGTTAGATGCTGCACGTGCTGCATGGGTCATGGGACGCGATGAACAAGGCTATCCTACTTGGCGCTCTGGTGTACGCTTCCATCAAGTGTCAACCGACGAGGTATATGGCTCACTCGGTGCTGAAGGATACTTTACTGAGCAGACTCCACTTAATCCACATAGCCCATATAGCGCTTCAAAAACATCGGCCGACCACTTTGTTTGCGCCTATCACGACACTTATCACATGCCCGTGAGCATTACGCGCTGCTCTAACAACTATGGTCCCTACCAATTTCCTGAAAAACTCATCCCGTTAGTTATCAACAACATTCTTGAAGGCAAGCACTTGCCCGTGTATGGCAAAGGCGAAAACATTCGCGATTGGCTCTATGTTGAAGATCACTGCAAGGCTATTGACATGGTTATTAACCAAGGTGCAGCTGGCAGCATTTACAATGTGGGTGGACATAATGAGCGACAGAACATTCAGATCGTTAAAATCATTATTCGCACCATCCACGACATCATGCAGCAAGAACCGCAATTCCGCACTCTGCTAAAAAAACAAGAACGTGACGCAAATGGCGAAATTAGTATTGATTGGATTAACGATGACCTTATTACCTTTGTTAAAGACCGCTTAGGTCATGACCAACGTTACGGCATTGACCCCTCTAAAATTAAAGCTGACTTAGGATGGTTTCCCGAAACTACCTTTGAAGTGGGCATTGTAAAAACCATACGTTGGAACCTTGAACACCACGATTGGATTGAAGCCGTTAGTGGTGATGACTACCAACTTTATTACGACAAAATGTACAAAAACAAGTAAGTGCAACCCGTTGGCATAATTAATGGTTAACGAATTAACAATTTGACATGTTAACAAGTAAGTATGCTATATTATTATGTTAAAGACAAAATGGTAAGAAGCTAAAATGCTTGACAAACTTACCTATTAAACCGTTAACTTGTCAACTTATTTACTCTTTCCGCCAACGCGTAAATACACACTTTACTTACTCCATCATAAAGCCTTTTCAAATGACGAATGCCTCATTAGTATTCACCCATTTGAAAAGGCTTTTTCCGTTCTTCTTATGTTAAACATCAGACTACATGGTAGTCATTCTATTACGGCCCAGCACCACCAACACACGTTAACACCACTTAACTGCAAACCCAACTCATCATTCATTGTACTTATTACAAAATAGTGAACATTTTAAAAGACTTTGATTTGCAATAATTGCACAAATTTCCTATCTTTGTACCCAAGAAACACAAGGACAAGCCTACTACATTACAAATAAGTAAGCTTTTATTACTACGACAACTCAATTTTGAAATTATTACATTGAACAAAGGATAATACCTTGCAATGCTATACCTATTATAAGGTAGCGTGGCAAGGCCCATGTTCAATTCACTTTTAACCCTAAAACCCTTAATAAGAAATGGATTTTATTCAAGGACCCTGGACTGAACAAATTAACGTGACGGACTTTGTAAAGCGCAACATTACGCCTTATGAAGGTGATGCCTCATTTTTGGTAGGTCCCACCGAGCGTACACGCAAGTTGTGGAACATCTGCTTGCAAGCACTTGAGGAGGAACGTGCCAATGGTGGTGTTCGCTCACTCGACCCCGACACGGTTTCAACCATCAGTTCGCACAAGGCTGGCTACATTGACAAAGACAACGAACTCATTGTTGGCCTTCAAACTGATGAACTGCTTAAACGTGCGATCAAGCCTTTTGGTGGAATAAAAGTGGTTGAAAAGGCTTGCGCACAACAAGGGCACCCTGTTAATGATAAAGTAAAGGACATCTTCACACATTATCGCAAGACACACAATGATGGTGTGTTCGACGTGTACACTGAAGAGATTCGTCGTTTCCGTTCACTTGGTTTCCTCACTGGTTTGCCCGACAACTATGCACGTGGCCGCATTATTGGCGACTATCGTCGCTTAGCCGTGTATGGCATCGACCGACTCATTGAAGCCAAAGAGGCTGACAAACGCGCCATTGGTAGTCCCATGACAGAGTCACGCATTCGCTTACGCGAAGAGGTGGCTGAGCAAATTAAGGCTCTGAAAGAGATGAAGGTTATGGGCGAATACTATGGTTTAGAGCTCGCACGCCCTGCACAAAATGCACAAGAGGCCGTACAATGGGTTTACATGGCCTACTTAGCTGCTGTTAAGGAACAAGATGGTGCTGCCATGTCATTAGGCAATGTTTCATCATTCCTCGACATTTACATTGAGCATGACTTGAAGCATAATATCATTGATGAAACCTTTGCACAAGAACTGATTGACCAATTCGTTATGAAGCTCCGCATGGTGCGCCACTTACGCATGGATGCTTACAACGAAATTTTTGCTGGCGACCCCACTTGGGTAACAGAGTCACTTGGTGGACGCTTTAATGATGGTACACTTAAAGTTACTAAAACATCATTCCGCTTCTTACAGACTCTCTACAACTTAGGTCCTTCACCCGAGCCCAACCTCACGGTGCTTTGGAGTTCTGAACTGCCACAAGGTTGGAAAGAATTCTGTGCTAAGGTTAGCGTTGACACTTCATCTATTCAGTATGAAAACGACACGTTGATGCGTGAAGTTCGTGGTGAAGACGACTATGGCATTGCTTGCTGCGTAAGCTATCAAGCTATAGGTAAGCAAATTCAGTTCTTTGGCGCACGTTGCAACTTAGCTAAAGCTTTGCTCTTAGCTATTAATGGTGGTCGCTGCGAAAAGACTGGCACCGTTATGCTTGAAGGCATACCAGCTCTTACATCTGACGTGCTCAACTACGATGAGGTGTTGAAAAACTACAAATTGGTGCTGAAGCAAATTGCACGTATATATAATGATGCCATGAACATCATTCATTACATGC
>URDV01000217.1 GCA_900546605.1 uncultured Prevotella sp. | reverse complement strand
GGCAAACTTACCTGTCAACCCGTTAACCCGTCAACCCGTCAATCCGTTAACCCGTCAACCCGTCAATCCGTTAACCCGTCAACCCGTCAACCTGTTAACCCGTCAACTCGTCAACTCGTCAACCCGTTAACCCGTCAACTCGTCAACCCGTCAACCCGTTAACCCGTCAACTCGTCAACCCGTCAACTCGTTACATGTTATGCAAAGCCGCAATTTTATTGTCCAGTTCTATCTCGTCACTGCATAGCACCTCGCGTGGTTTTGAACCGCGTGTCGGACCAACTATGCCTGCCCGTTCTAATTGATCCATCAAACGCCCTGCTCGGTTAAAACCTATTGAGAACTTACGTTGTATGAGTGATGTTGAGCCTTGTTGATGAATCACTATAAGGCGAGCAGCCTCTTCAAATAACGCATCCAAGGTTTCACCTGACAAGTCGCCTGGTCCCTTAGCATTATCATCATCCATTTCGGGCTCAGGCAGTTCAAAGGCACTAACGTAGCCATGTTGACTCGATATATACTCATTTATTTTTTCTACCTCAGGTGTATCAACAAAGGCACACTGTACACGTGTGGGTGCATTACCACACAAAAAGAGCATATCACCCTTGCCCACTAACTGGTTGGCGCCACCTTGATCAAGAATGGTGCGACTATCAATTTGCGACATTACCTTAAAAGCCATACGAGCTGGGAAGTTGGCTTTAATGGTACCCGTAATAATATTGGTAGTAGGACGCTGTGTGGCTATGACCATGTGTATGCCCACGGCACGTGCTAACTGCGCAATACGGGCTATGGGGAGTTCAACCTCTTTGCCTGCAGTCATAATCAAATCGCCAAACTCATCAATAATTACCACGATGTAAGGCATAAACTCATGACCATACTGTGGGGGTAAAAGGCGCGATTTAAATTTAGCATTATACTCTTTAATATTACGCACCTTGGCTTTTTTAAGCAAGTCGTAACGATGGTCCATCAGTTGACATAAACTCTTGAGCGTTTGCACTACCTTGGTTACATCGGTTATGATAGGGTCTTCATTGTCATCGGGTATCTTGGCCAAGAAGTGACGCTCAATGGGAGCATAAATTGAAAACTCCACTTTTTTAGGGTCAATCATCACAAACTTCAGTTCTGAAGGATGCTTTTTATACAACAGCGAAGTGATGATGGCATTCAAACCTACTGACTTACCTTGACCTGTAGCACCAGCCACCAGCAAGTGAGGCATCTTGGCCAAGTCTACCATGAACACTTCATTGGTAATGGTTTTGCCAAGGGCTATAGGCAATTCAAAGGTTGACTCTTGAAATTTGCGTGTATTGATGATGCTCTCCATTGACACTATGCGTGGATTCTTGTTAGGCACCTCAATACCAATAGTACCCTTACCTGGTATAGGAGCTATGATACGTATGCCTAACGCTGCAAGCGAAAGGGCTATATCATCCTCCAGATTACGTATTTTGTTAATACGCACACCTGGTGCAGGCGTTACCTCATAAAGTGTGATAGTAGGACCTATCGTGGCTTTGATGCTTGATATTTCAACACCAAAGTTACGCAACACGTTGATAATGCGATCTTTGTTAGCATTCTGCTCTGCCATATCAATGGCTGGTCCATTTTCATCATAATGTTTGAGCAGCGGAATAGTGGGAAATTTGTAGTAAGGCAAGTCCTTGCGTGGGTCATAAGGTTCTTGTGCCAGCACCTCTTCAACAGTTTTACCATGTGCTTTATCATCTACCACAGGAGCAGCTATATCAAGTTTTGTGTCGGTGCCACTCTGGTGGGGCAATGGCGCCTCAGAAGTGGTTGCATGTATCTCCATTTCACCTGAGCCCGTAGCAGTTGATGGCATAGAAGCGGTTGTAGCTACTTGAGAGCTATGAGTGTCTAAGTCAATCGACACAGGAGCTGATGAGTCGTCATCGTGGCAAGATGTTTTTTCGTCATGTGAAAGATTCAAATCAATGAAAGTATTTTGCGTTTCGTTGTCCTCATCATTCTCGTCTACAGCATCATTCGCCTCACCATTATAGGTTACGCTTGCGTCATTCTCCTCATCACCTTCATCATCAAGTTCATCATTAGCATTACCTTTGCTCGGCAGCTTATCCTTAATAAAATCTTGTGGATGCATCATGCGACGAACTACATTCACCGTTTCGCTCGTTAAGTACATCAAATAAAACACTGCCGTAGCCAACACCACAATCCAAGCACCAAAACTGCCTAAATTGTTTGTCAAGTAGTTTTTAACAAAATCGCCATGTCCCCCACCCAGTCTGAAACTAAAAAAGTTTGTGATGCGCGTAGGCAATATATCTGTGACCAGAGACAAGAACACAGACCCCCAAATCATGATGATGGAGAAATTCAAGAACCACTTCCACAAACGTATGTGATAGTTGCCTACTAACTTTACGCCTACCAATAATGTAAAAATGGGTATGAGCAACGAAAATAGGCCAAAGCACATGTCCATAAAGTAGTTTGAAATGTAAGCTCCCAAACGGCCACCATAGTTAGCAGCATGTGTGAGTTCACCATTTTGCACATACGATTGGTCAATGCGCCCTGTAAAAACATTTGATACAAAACTGATAATAAGGTATATACTTATGCACATTACACAAAGGCCTACTATGAAGCGTATGTTGTCAGCATGAGTGCAATTGCTCCATAGCTCTTTGCAACGTGCCTTTATATTACCTTGTTTGAGCTGTTGCCACAAGCTTATGGGGGCAGGGGTTGTGCCTCCATTACGCTTGGGTGCTCGTTTGCTGGTTGTAGCTTTTTTAGCCATTTTTTCTATCTATGTATAGGTAGTGAAGGATTTATCACTCCCCCACCTTTTTTATTCTGTATAAAACTCTATTAATCGGCTTAATGCACGCTGACAAACGGGACAAAAAGCTTTGCACTCATTTGTTTTCATACGACAATCTTGGTACGCACGGTAAACGCCCTTCGACATGTAGCCCCCACCTTCATACACACCTATGCGCTCCATGTGTCGCACATCGGGTGCTGTGGGTATAGAGGTGTGTGGTGGTAGCATATCTTGCCACTTCGCTGCAAAGTTATGAAGTGTGGTTAAATTCTGCTCCCAAGGTTCACGACTGTCCGAATAGTAGTTTTCGTATTGGTCATCGTAATAATACTCATCGGCCAAGCCGCCAAAGCTATGTCCAAACTCATGCACCACCACAGGTTCAAACTGGCTGTGATGTGCCGTTGTTAGCGTATAAGCATTGTATATGCCTCCCCCACCATAAGTGTCAGTATTAGCCAATATGATGATGTGTTCGTAGGGAATGCCTACCAACAAATTGTGCAAATCGCGTTGATGCAAGGTAGTGAGGTAACGATCAGAGTAGAACGTTGAAAAGTGAGAACTCAAGGCTGTATGGCGCCATATGCCCTCTTTAGGCACACTCACATCACTATCGGTAGAGGCTGCCGCTACTGCCACAAAATTAAAACGATGGGCATAGTGCTTAAAGGGTTCATGCGACAGAATGGCATTTACTGCCTTTTGTGCATCGGCATAAAAGCGATCTGACTGTCCTTGCGTGTAACCTTCGGCCACTATGGCAACATCAATCTTTTCAGCAGAATTACCACTATAATGCAAATAGCGATGTGGTGGCACGGGTGAATGGTCGAGTTGCCTTATAAGTATGTCATGTGGGTCAACTACATGGGTGAAGCTACTCTGCACCTCACCTTGATTATTATATAGCCGCACTGTCACCTCTGCCTTGTTTGAGGGCATTGGTAACAAATAGGTGTTTTCAAACGAACGCTGAGTTCGTGTAGCCTCTTCAGTTGACAACCACTCTTGAAACAAGGTTGAAAACGATTGTTTGTAAATCACGCGATGTGTTTGCGCATCAGCCATAGTTATATCACCATTACCTGTTAGTGGCACACTATCCATGTGAGTATGGCGTCCTGCCCAACCAGGAAACGAGCAAAGTGCTGACAGCGCTATGTGTTGTGTTTTAGCATCCCCACTAAAGTCATAGTCTACACGCAGGGTTCGTTGAGGTAAGTTATTTTGTAAAGTTGCCGTTGACTGTGCTAATGCCGTAAGGCTAATAGTAGCACATAGCAACGGAACAAATAGTCGAAACATATTCATTATAAATTACGCGTTGGCGGAATTAGTAAACAAGTTGACAAGTTAACGGGTTAACAGGTAAGTTTGCCAAGCTTTTTAAGTTTCTTGTCATTCTGGCTTTAACATAAT
>URDV01000216.1 GCA_900546605.1 uncultured Prevotella sp. | reverse complement strand
GCATTGTAAATGTTAAACTGAAGGACATCAGTACTTGGTCAACCGAGCACTTGTCAAAAAAACTGGGTTACAGAACGAACCAAAACGCTTAGGAAAGTGAGCTAAATTTGGTACAACGAACTGGACACCCTACCTATTAACCCATTAACTTGTTAACTTGTCAACTTGTTAACTAACCCGTCAACGCATTAAGAATATGAGGTGTATGCTGTCAACTAACATGTTGAGCATACACCTCATGTGTTATGAATGGAAGTATGATTGAATTACAACTTACTTGCTATTTCACCCCTCGCTGATTAAGAGCATCGGCATAACGTTTGGCATTGATCATATGCTCTTCATAAGTGGATGCAAAATTGTGCGTACCTGAGAAATCCTCCTTTGCACACATATATATATAATTGTGGTGGGCATAATTAAGTACGGACTCAATGGCATTCAATGAAGGAATGCATATGGGACCAATAGGCAAGCCTTCATACTTGTAGGTGTTATAGGGGCTATCGACCGTTAAATGATTATGCATGATGCGACGCAAAGCAAAATCATGCAAGGCAAACTTTACAGTTGGATCGGCTTGTAACTTCATGCCTTGGTGCAAACGATTCAAGTACATGCCAGCAATCATAGGACGTTCTTTTTCATTGGTTGACTCTTGTTCAACAATCGATGCCAATGTATAAGCCTCATTGGTGGTAAGACCTGCGGCCTGAGCTTGTGCTTTACGACTGGACGTCCAAAAACTATCATGCTCCTTCTTCATACGCTTTAGCAATTTGCTGGGAGCTATGTCCCAATACACCTCATAGGTGTTAGGAATAAACAAGCAAGCAACGTTTGTGCTGTCTGCCCCCAATGAAGCAAGAATTGTACTATCAGACAACGTTTTAACAAGAGTAGTAGAGTCCACCTCAAGTTGTTGTGCCAATCGACCTGCTAAATCGTTGATAGTATGCACTACTGGTATCACAAGTTCTACAGCACTCTGTCGTCCTCCGCGTAAATTGCGCAACAACTTGAACGTGCTGACACCATTGCCTGTTGCATAACGCCCCACATGCACATGTGAGCCATAGCCCATCAATGTAGCACCTATTTTCAAGCCCACCATTTGACGTGGATTTGCAGACTTTTCAAGCTTTACATAAACAGAGTCTGAAGTATCATCCTTATCAACATAAACGTATGACGCTACTTTGTTTGTGCTGAAACTTGCAAAGAACAACCAATAGCACAATGACAACAGCACAACAGCACCAAGTGCTACCCCACAATATGTCTTTTTTCTTTTATCTGTCATAATACATTATTTTATGACACGCTGGCTGAGTGCAGTCAATGCTTCCGTTCGCTTTGCCAACGCACCGATGTCTATTTTATTTTGAAAGCAAAATTACTGCTTTTTCGCTTATTTGAAATGCCAAAAACGAAATAAATAAGTTACAAAATGGTATGGCCTTTGTTTTTTTACTACTTTTGCACAAAAGTTTGTTTAATGTGCTAAGTGATAACGCAATGAACATGTTTTGATAATGAGCATTAACTTCATCAACTTAGCCATAGCCAATAATTATTGATGGAAACATATACCGATTTCGTCGACCTAATAGCAAAGAGCCTTCAAAATAATTGGGATTTTGACGCGCTGACTGATTACCAAGGCGTCACTTTGCAATATAAAGATGTAGCTCGAAAAATTGAGAAACTCCACATTTTGTTTGAAAACGCCGGAGTGGCTCAAGGTGACAAAATAGCCCTTTGTGGGCGTAATAGTGCTAATTGGGCTACGGCCTTTTTAGCTGTGCTCACTTATGGAGCTGTAGCTGTGCCCATTCTGCACGAATTTAAGGCACAACAAGTACACGACATTGTTAACCATTCTGAAGCCAAAATACTCTTTGTGGGCGACATGGTGTGGCCCGATTTAAATGCTGAAGAAATGCCACAATTAGAGGGCATCATTAACATTCCCGACTATTCACTTTTGCTCTCACGTTCGGAGTTGCTCACCGAGGCGCGTGAACGATTAAACGAATTTTTTGGAAAGAAATTTCCCAAATACTTTCGTAAGGAACACATTAGCTACCCTCACACACCCAACCCTGAGGCCTTAGCTTTAATTAATTACACAAGCGGCACCACATCAAACTCTAAGGGTGTAATGATACCCTATCGCGCTTTGTGGTCTAACTATCAATTTGCTATTGAGGTATTAGGCAAACAGGTGAAACGTGGCGACCATGTCATTTCAATGTTACCACTGGCTCACATGTATGGCATGGCCTTTGAGTTTATTTTTGAATTTTTGCATGGATGTCATGTATTCTATTTAACACGCATCCCCTCACCCAAAATTGTACTCAAGGCTTTTGGTGAAATCAAACCAGTGGTAATCATTTCGGTTCCCTTGATTATTGAAAAGATTATCAAGAAGAACGTATTGCCCAAATTGCAAACACCCAGTATGAAGGTGTTGCTCAAACTGCCTTTTATAAGCGGACGCATACTTGACAAAGTGCGTCAAGGATTGGTGGATGCTTTTGGCGGACGCTTTTATGAAATTATTATTGGCGGAGCTGCCTTTAATAGCGAAGTGGAGGATTTGCTCAACAAAATACACTTTCCCTACACCGTGGGATATGGTGCTACAGAGTGTGCTCCTATCATATCGTATGAGGATTGGCAATTATTCCGCAAGGGCTCATGTGGCAAAGCAGCTCCACGCATGGAGATAAAGATTGATAGTAACGACCCACAACACACCGTTGGTGAAATTCTTACACGCGGAGCTAACGTTATGTTGGGTTACTTTAAAAACGAAGAGGCTACACGTAACACCTTAGTTGACGGATGGTATCACACAGGCGACTTGGGTGTGATGGATGCTGAAGGTAACTTATTTATTCGTGGACGCAGCAAGAATATGCTGTTAGGTGCTTCAGGACAAAACATTTATCCTGAAGAGATTGAGGATAAGCTCAATACGCTGCCTTATGTAAACGAAAGCATTGTGGTGCAACGTGGCGAAAAGTTAGTGGCTCTTATCTATCCCGACTACGATGAAGCCAAACGTGATGGCCTTGATGAAAATGGCTTACGAATGGCTATGGAGCAGAATCGCAAAGACATTAATACGATGGTAGCTGTATATGAACGCATTTCGGCTATTGAACTCTATGAAACGGAGTTTGAAAAAACACCGAAACGTAGCATTAAGCGCTTCATGTATAAATAAAAATTGATTATAGTTTGAACACGGGAAACACGAAACACACAAACCAAGGTGTAACGTCACACTACCTTGAGTATTTGTGTCTTCCGTGTTTTCTGTGTTCAAAAACGTTTTCGTATGATTTCATTTTTCAAACCACATAAACATGCTGATGAACAGGCCAGCGAGTTTGTTCATAACGCGGGGTCGATGGTGCTGCGGTCAGAGAACTTGGTGAAGAAGTATGGCAAGCGAACCGTAGTAAATGGCGTTTCGTTTAATGTAAAGCAAGGCGAAATTGTAGGATTGCTGGGGCCTAATGGTGCTGGTAAAACTACCTCCTTTTACATGACCACTGGCTTGGTGGTGCCTAATGGCGGACGTATATTCATTGATAACGAAGAAATCACTAAAGACCCTGTATACAAGCGAGCACAAAAGGGTATTGGCTACTTGGCGCAAGAGGCCTCGGTTTTTCGCAAAATGAGTGTTGAGGATAACATATCATCTGTGCTTGAATTAACAGGCAGATCGAAAGAATATCAACGCGAAAAGTTAGAAAGCCTCATTGCTGAATTTCGCTTGCAAAAGGTGCGTAAGAATTTAGGTGACCAACTATCGGGTGGTGAGCGTCGACGCACAGAGATTGCTCGATGTTTAGCTATTGACCCTAAATTTATTATGCTCGATGAACCCTTTGCTGGTGTTGACCCTATTGCAGTTGAAGACATTCAATACATTGTGTGGAAGCTAAAGGATCGTAACATTGGTATTCTTATTACCGACCACAATGTTGAAGAAACACTTTGCATAACTGATCGAGCTTACCTACTATTTGAAGGTCGCATTTTATTTCAAGGTACTCCTGAAGAGTTAGCTGCCAACCAAGTTGTGCGTGATAAGTACTTAACTAATAGCTTTAAGCTTCGCAAAAAAGACTTTCAAACAATGAGTCGTGAACGCGGCTAACTGCATGCTTAACATAATTGCTGCTTGCTTACATTGTTATTAATCGGCTTATTCACACAGCGAACCATATATCTATTAATAACCCATTATATGTT
>URDV01000215.1 GCA_900546605.1 uncultured Prevotella sp. | reverse complement strand
ACCTGTTAACCCGTTAACTTGTCAACTTGTTTACTAATTCCGCCAACGCGTATAAGATAGGTGATTCATCACGAATTCTTCAAAAAAATAACTTTTGCTAATTATTAAATATACATAAATGATAACAAATAATCAAAACATAGGAGTCTATCGAAATTCGATTTTCAAGGCATCTTCCTCCCTTCATCCTCCTATCTTCCTCCTATCTTCCTCCTATCGTCCTCCTATCGTTCTCGTATCAATCCCGTATCGATCCCGTATCGGAATACGGAAACAATACGGAAACAATACGGGATTGATACGGGACCGATACGGAAATGATGGGAGATGCTTAGGAGTAACAAAGGAAAACTGTGAAAATATATAACATAAAAATATGTTAATGCCAAAAATCCGTTCAGTGCTAATGCGAACGGTGTTTCAACTTGCCCCAAGTGTAGAGTCGAGGATTGCATGGTGAGGGGACGTGCTTCTACAACACAGCAAACATGCCAAGGTGCATGGGGGCTTTGATATGGGCAACGGAACGTTAGCCCGCCCCCAAAAGTCACATGCGACTATGTAGGCAAGTTAGCCTTGTGACATTAAGGGGCAAGGGTGAGGATTTATGCGTAAGAGTGCATGCCGCCTAACACAAAGTTTACGCCAAAGTAGGTCATGAGTACAGTGAGAAAAGCCAGCACACAGAACCAGTGAAAGTGGCGTGGCTTGCGCAACCAAGGCAGTGAGTGGGTGTGGAAGGCTGTGGCATACACCATGAAGGTGATAAGTGCCCAAGTCTCTTTGGGGTCCCATCCCCAGTAGGTTCCCCATGATTGGTTGGCCCACACAGCCCCCAAAAAGATGCCAATTCCTAACAAAAACACAGCAGGATAGAGCAACAATTGTCCCAACAGCATCATGCGTTCAGCTTGCTGTGGAACGCATAGGCCCACAATGCCTGTGCATAGCAAAAAGGCCAATAGCGTGTAGCCCATCATGACCACTGACACGTGCAGACTGAGCCACGGCGAGGCTAACACGGGCATGAGGTTAGTTACTTGTGGATTGCTTTGGCCCATGAAGGATACCAAAAGGGCAAAACCTGCTAAAACGAGTCCGAAGGGGAGCATTACACTAAATCGGCGGTGCAAGGCACTGGCTGCCATGAGTGTGGCTAAGGCCATGAACTGCATGGTTTCAAAACCATTGCTCATGGGCACATGGCCTGCTACGTACCATCGCAAAACAAAGGCAAAGGCGGCTGTTAGTGTGATGGTGTAGAGCACAATGGGGAGTACCCAATGCTCTGTGCGGCCAGGCTCTTGATGGCGTAGGCTGCGGTAAATGAATAGGCCAAAGGCAAACAGCCCAAAGCCAAGGCTGAGCATAAATAGCACTTTGGCAAAGGGTACACGGTTGTAAAGCAACTCGGCTTGAACACGGCCATTTGAAAGGGGTTGTACGCTGCCATCGGTGGGCAGTGGGTGTATGAGGGTGCCCTTTTGCAACATCATGATGAGACCTACTTTTTCGTCGGTGTCGGCAATGGCCTTTTGCAAGGGGTTGTTGGGCGTGAAGTGGGGGTTGTCGCCACCCTTCCAGTAGCGTTGTAGCAGGTACTCGCCCTTGTTGTTGAAAAAGTCGGTGAGTCGGGCATATTTCCCCTCAAGGTGTAGCAGTTGGCGCAGTTCGGCATTCTTAACCTGTATCATGGGTTCATGTTGCCACACTTCAGGGCGCAACAGCCAACCGCTGATGACTTGTTCGGGGGTGAGGCCATGGTAGTGGTCACGGCCGTAAAGTTTGAGCACAAAGTCGCGTGCAAGGGTGTTGAAGGGGGCTACGCGGTCGTTGTAAATGACTTGGCGTGTGGCCAAAGAGTCGGCCTTGGCACGATTAAAGGCGGGTAGTTGACGGTCAGCTTGTGCAGCACCTAAGGCACCGACCCACAGGGCTACAACAAGGGCACCCTTGCGCAACAAGGGGTGATGTAAAAGGCGACGAAAGGTTTCGTGGCGGTCGGCCACTACCATAACCATGGAGAGGGCTAAAAGCAAGTAGCCCACGTAGGTAAGACCTGTGCCAAAGGGGTCGTAGTTGACGCTGAGCCAACTACCTCCTGTCTCGTCATAGGATGACTGGTAGAGGCGGTAGCCTTTGTGGTTGAGTATGCGGTTCATTGATATTTGTGCTGAGTGCACTTGGTCGCTATCATCGTCGGTGAGGCTAACAGCGCTTACGTAGTCGGCTGCGGCTTCAGTGCCAGGGTAGGTGACAACACTAAAGCTATCGAGCGTGAGGCTGAAAGGCAGCGGATAGTGCTCTTTCATGTCCTCACTCATAAACTGGTGGGTGGGTACTCCTGGCACCAAGTGCACAACACCTTTGTGTGAACTGATGTAGGTGGTGAAGGCACCAGCTAATATGACAATGAACGAAACGTGGAGCATCATTACTGAAAATCGATGCCACAATTGGTACTTAACGATGCTGGCTACGCATAGCACCACCAACATGCCCCATAGGGCACAGAACCAGGGGGCTTGGTAAATGTGATCGGCTGCAAACTGGCTCCCCCAATGGCTCTCGACCAAGGTGGCGGCAGCAAGCAGCAACATAATGAGGGTGGTGAGTAATAAGGTGAAGGCTTTTGCTTTTTTATGTAATGGCGTCTGTTTCATTTCTTTTTTTCTTCTCTTATGCAATAGGAATGGATGAAGTGGGTGTTGAAATGATTAGAGAGCGAGCCTTGGTGCTTGGCTCGCCCTCTTCATAACTCTTTGGCGGAATTCTTGGTTAACGGGTTGACGGGTTAACGGGTTAACGGGTTGACGGGTTGACTTGTCAACTTGTTAGCAAATTCCGTCAATGTATTCGCTTTAAAATTTTTCAAAAGCTTCGTTCTGTACAGCTTTAGTGGCCATGCATTCCATTTCAATTAACCAACCTGGACGGCATACAGGAGCGTGAACAATGACTTTAGGTACACCAGGGAAACGCTCTTCAAACATGTGGTTAACTACGGTATAGTCGGCTGTGTCGCGTAGGTAAACAATCATTTGACCTACGTCCTCAAATCCACATTCAGCCTCGGTGAGCAGTGCTTCGACGTTTTCCCACATGCGCTCCGTTTGTTTGCGTATGTTGCCAGGGTACACTACATTTCCTTTGTTGTCGATGCTGGCTGTGCCCGAAATGAATACTTGACGACGGTCGCCATAGTCAACACGTGTGCCACGCTCAAAGCTTACACCATATTCGTAGGTGGGGTTGAGGTGAGTGGGGGCATAAAGAAAGTGAATTTGCTCCTTGGGGTCGAGGCCCAACACGGCATAGGTGTCGAGTTGTACCAGCACGTTGGGGTCGGCATTGCGGCCATTGATGCCAGTGCTCGATATGAAGTGGGTTTTGCTCGTAAGGTCTTGTGTGTAGAACTCTTCGTTGCGTGCTTTTACCACCCCTGCATAATTGACGTCGACATTTTGCACAAAGAACCAAGTGCGTATGCAGTTGTCGGCCAAACGTCCACCGTTGCTCATGAGTTGCATGGTGTAGTCCTTGAGCAGAAGGCTTGTTTGTGCCTCAGATGTGGGAGCATGGCTAATGTCGGTTGCTCCCCACAAGTGGGTATAGGCTCCATGTTGCACCTTGTAAAGTCCGTTGACAAAGGTGCCTGCACCAATTTGTGTTTGCAAGTAAGCCCAAAGGGCTATTTTGGTCCCGTTGAGTGGAGCTTGTTCTACTACTGAACATGCGCAAGCGGGAGCCTCGGGCACGGCAGCCAACAAGGGTTCGTATTGATTAGCGGCATCGCTCAAAAAGTAACGCTTAATGACGGATGATGCGCCATTTAACTCTGTCTCAAGTAAATTATAATAAGTGTTGAGAACAGCATCAAGCTGCTCATTAAAGGTTTGTTCAGGACGGGTGGCGTGAATCATTACGTGATATTCCGTAACGCCGCCTTCAACTTCAAACTTTGAAATTTCAGCCAACGAGTTCTCTAACTGGATGGTTGATCTTTGCTGTACGTGGGTCATACTGTTTGTTATTCTTTATTCTGATGCAAATGTACGAAAAAACAAGGGTATTTGCACCATGGCTTCGCTTGATAGGGGGTAAAATCACCATGTTTGGGTATGCGTTGCACGTATGGGTAAAGGGGGGTGTTGAGAAACTGAAACGTTCCTAAGTAGGTGTTTAAAATTAGTTTATATACCCGTTGGCGGAATTTCAGGTTAACGGGTTAACAAGTTGACAGGTTAACAAGTAAGTATGCTTTACACCACTTATTATGTTAAAG
>URDV01000214.1 GCA_900546605.1 uncultured Prevotella sp. | reverse complement strand
AATAAAAATAAAAGTCTTTTAGCCTTTTATTTTGTATTGCGCTCGGTTTGCACTACTTTGCTATCGCGAAGTAGGCTTCACCTTGGCAATAAAAATAAAAGTCTTTTAGCCTTTTATTTTGTATTGCGCTCGGTTTGCACTATCTTTGTGGCCAATTTAGAATGTAATACCAATTTGTTATGGTTAAAATCACTTTTCCGGACGGATCTGTACGCGAATATGAAAATGGCGTAACAGGCCTCCAAATTGCAGAAAGCATCTCGCAGCGCTTAGCGCAAGATGTGCTGGCTTGCGGTGTAAATGGTGAAACGGTTGAACTAAATCGTCCCATTACCGAAGACGCTACTATCAATCTTTATAAATGGGATGATGAGCAGGGTAAGCATGCCTTTTGGCATACATCAGCCCACCTTATGGCTGAGGCTATGCAGGAATTGTGGCCTGGCACTCAGTTTGGCATAGGACCTGCTATCGAAAATGGTTTCTATTATGACGTTATGCCTCCCGAAGGCGTGGCTATCAGCGAAGCCGACTTTTCAAAAATAGAAAAGAAAATGCTTGAGTTGGCTCAGAAAAAGGAGAGCCTCGTTCGTAAAGATATTTCAAAGGCTGACGCTTTGAAGTTCTTTGCGGAGCGTGGACAAACTTACAAAAATGAGCTGATTGAAGAGCTTGAGGATGGACACATCACTACATATACTCAAGGCAACTATACTGACTTGTGTCGTGGTCCGCACTTATTGAGCACAGCCCCTATCAAGGCTATTAAGGTGACCGCAGTAAGTTCTGCTTATTGGCGTGGTGATGAAAAGCGCCCCATGATGACGCGTGTTTATGGCATCAGCTTCCCCAAGAAAAAACTGCTTGATGAATATTTGCAGATGTTAGAGGAGGCAAAGCGTCGTGACCACCGTAAGATAGGTAAGGAAATGGAGCTCTTCATGTTCTCTGACCTTGTAGGTAAAGGCTTGCCAATGTGGTTGCCAAAGGGTACAGCATTGCGCTTGCGCTTGGAGGACTTTTTGAAGAAAATTCAAAAGCGTTATGGCTATCAACAGGTTATGACCCCACATATTGGTTCAAAGAACTTGTATGTAACTTCAGGTCACTACGCTAAGTATGGTAAGGACTCATTCCAACCTATTCATACTCCTGAAGAGGGTGAAGAGTACATGTTGAAACCAATGAACTGCCCTCACCATTGTGCTATCTTTGCATGGAAACCACGTTCATATAAGGAACTTCCCTTCCGTTGTGCAGAGTTCGGTACCGTTTATCGTTATGAGCAGAGTGGTGAATTGCATGGTCTAACTCGTGTGCGCGGCTTTACTCAAGATGATGCACACATCTTCTGTGCTCCAGAACAAGTAAAGGATGAATTCTTGCGTGTAATGGATATCATTATGATTATCTTTAAGGCTTTGAAGTTCGATAAGTTCGAAGCTCAAATTTCATTGCGCGATAAGGTTCATCGTGAAAAGTATATCGGATCAGAAGAAAATTGGGAACGTGCTGAGCAAGCCATTATTGAGGCTTGTAAAGAAAAGGGACTTACCGCACACATTGAGTATGGTGAGGCTGCCTTCTATGGACCTAAACTCGACTTCATGGTAAAGGATGCATTGGGTCGTCGTTGGCAGTTAGGTACTATTCAGGTAGACTATAACTTGCCTGAACGCTTCCAACTTGAATATACTGGTGCAGATAATCAAAAGCATCGTCCTGTTATGATTCACCGTGCTCCATTCGGATCAATGGAACGATTCGTAGCCGTGTTAATTGAGCATACAGCAGGTCACTTCCCCTTGTGGTTGACACCTGATCAAGTAGCTATTCTGCCTATCTCTGATAAATTTAATGATTACGCAAAGAAGGTAAGCGAAGAGTTGAATGCGCAAGATGTACGTGCCTATGTTGATGACCGTTCTGAAAAGATAGGACGTAAGATTCGTGATAACGAAATGAAACATGTTCCTTACCTTTTGGTAGTGGGTGAAAAAGAGGCTGCTAACGGAACCGTAGCTGTGCGTAAGCAAGGCGAGGGCGACCAAGGTGTACTCAGTATAGCCGATTTTGCTAAGAAGGTGAACGATGAAGTAAAGGAAATGACTGAAAACTTCTAAAAAAGATATTTCATCGGTTAAGCATAAAAATGCTGTAAATGCTCGTATGGGCGTTTGCAGCATTTTTTTGATATAGCAGGGCTGCTACCTTTCAAAAAAAAGGAGGTAGGTGCGCTTAAAATGTGTTTGAAGGCTTGAAAATAAATGGGGACATCCACTTAATGGTGTTGTTATCAGCAAAAAACACAATAATACCTTTGATATTAAAAAAAGAAGATGTAAATTTGCACCCGATTAAAAATCAAAGAAAATAAAAGTTGTAAGGTGCTATAATAAAATAAAAAGAGGACAGATGTCACTTTGCAGATTGTAGCATGCTTGTACAAATAAACTTAACATAAAGCAAATTAATGCCAGCACCGCAGAAGAATAATCGCCGCGATCGTAATAATAACAAACCACAACATCGCATCAATGAGCAAATTCGTTGTCGCGAGGTACGTATCGTGGGTGATGACATAGAGTCAGAAGTAATGGCCACTCGCCAGGCAATTCAACTCGCACAGCAGAAGGGAGTAGATCTTGTTGAGATTTCGCCAAATGCTGTGCCGCCCGTGTGTCGCCTTATTAACTACTCAAAATTCCTTTATCAACAAAAGAAACGCCAAAAAGAGCTAAAAGCTAAACAGGTGAAGATTGAGGTGAAGGAAATTCGCTTCGGACCGCAGACTGACGAGCATGATTACAACTTTAAGTTGAAACATGCCAAAGAGTTCCTTTCTGAAGGCGATAAGGTGAAGGCTTATGTGTTCTTCCGCGGCCGTTCAATTCTTTTCAAGGAACAAGGCGAAGTACTTTTGCTTCGCTTCGCTAACGACCTTGAAGAATATGGCAAGGTTGAGCAAATGCCTGTACTTGAAGGCAAACGCATGATTCTCTTTATTGCGCCTAAAAAAACTGCCGCTTCTAAAAAAACTGAGGCTGCGAATGAAAACGCAGACGAAGAAACTGAAGTTGCAAAGCCTGTTAAAAGAGCTCCTCAAGTAAAAGCAAAGAAGGAGTATTCGGGTCCCTATGTTGAGGGCGAAGATTTCTAATGTTGGGCGTAAGTGCTTTCTTCGTCCCTAAGTGATATTTTTTTGATGAGCACTTTTCTTGCATAAGTAGCGAAGATAAGGGACATCAAGGAATACACATCTTTGTAAACGCTTGCGCGCTGCGTTCGGTATCTCACGTAGCCGCAGTTGATATATTAACTATATAATAACAAAAGAAAATGCCAAAAGTAAAGACTAATTCTGGTGCTAAGAAGCGTTTCGCTCTCACTGGAACGGGTAAGATCAAAAGACGTCATGCTTACCACAGTCACATTCTGACTAAGAAGACTAAGAAGCAGAAGCGTAACCTCGACCACGTAGCTATTATCGATAGCACAAACCGCCGTCAGGTTCGTGAACTCCTTTGCCTCCGTTAATCTTCTTATCGGAACAAGTACTGTAGCGTCGGTTACGACGCAACTTTTCATCTTTCACATTAAAGTCTAACCGGATGTTTAGCTTCCAAGTTCGTCTCTAAAAAGTGATATACACATAGGCGGCGCTAACTTCCAAAATGTAACAACAAAATGCCAAGATCAGTAAATCACGTAGCTTCAAGAGCAAAACGTAAGAGAATTCTCAAACTCACCCGCGGTTACTATGGTGCCCGCAAGAATGTTTGGACCGTAGCCAAGAATACTTGGGAGAAGGGTCTGACTTATGCTTTCCGCGATCGTCGTAACAAAAAGCGCAACTTCCGTGCTCTTTGGATTCAGCGTATCAATGCAGCAGCTCGTCTCGAAGGTCTCTCTTACTCTCAGCTCATGGGTGGTTTGAAGAAGGCTGGTATCGAGATTAACCGTAAGGTGCTCGCTGACCTCGCTGTCAACAATCCTCAGGCTTTCAAGGCCATCGTAGCTAAGGCTAAGTAAATAAAGCGATAAGCCTCTTTTACGAGAAGAGAAAAAGGAGAAAGTATCCCACTTGTTTTTTATAGGTGGAAACTTTCTCCTTTTTTTGTGTTTAGTAGATGTATGATAGCCCCCAGCGAAGTAGGTGAAGTAGGTGCTCAAAATTATTTTTAGACGAATTCAATATACATTTTACATTACGCAAACTATCTATATGTAGAGATATTATGCGTTGGCGGAATTAGTAAACAAGTTGACAAGTTAACGGGTTAACAGGTAAG
>URDV01000213.1 GCA_900546605.1 uncultured Prevotella sp. | reverse complement strand
ATAACCCATTATATGTTACTATCTACCTTATTATCGCTTTCATTAGCAGCCTCAGCCGATACTTTGACTGTTAAGACGGCTCAGATGCAAGGCCCCTACCCTATATATACTCCTTATGCCACTGATTCACTTAACATGAAGGGCAAAACATTTGATCCTAACGAGGCTTTGAACAAAAACAATACTCTTGTTAAGCAACAAACATTGCATCCCACAAATATGCCGACTATTGAGCGTGGTTACCATCTAACTGTCGCTGCTGATAGTTTGTCGGCCATGCGTGTGTTACACTTTAATGTACAAGCTGCCCATTACACACAAGCACGTGTAGAGGTAAAAGGACTCAAGAACTATAAATTGTATGTTGACGGAAAGGAATGTGCTGATAAACAGCTCAAATTAGCTCCAGGTCGTGCCGAATTGGCTTTGCAAGTTCTGACAGACAAAACGGCTAAGGACTCCTTTGACGTTAGCATCATAGGCGACAACCTGACTGACCTACAAGTGAATGCCTCAGGTAAACGCCCCTTTACCATAGGACAACAAACCTGGGGCGAACACTATCGCAGCGTAGCTCTCTCACCATCAGGTAAATACTTAGTTACCATCAGTTATTATACTAAGCAAGATGGTAACGCTCAATACACTACTACCTTAACTGAGGTGGCTACTGGCCGTGAATTGTTACACCGCACTGAATATGTGGCACTTAGTTGGTTACAAGGCTCACGCGATGTACTTTACTACACACGTCAAGCTGGCACTGGTAAGGAATTAGTGCTCTTTACTCCTGCTGATGGCAAAGAACGTGTTTTAACTGACAATTTACCCGATGGCAGTTTTAACATTTCGCCTAATGAAGATTATCTCATTATCAACAGAAATGAAGAAGGACTGCCCTCAAAAGACGGATTGCGACGCATTAGCGAACCTGATGATCGCATGCCCGGATGGCGAAACCGTAATAGTTTGTGGCGCTATGACTTGAAGACGGGGTTATTGCAACGCCTTACCTTTGGTTCGGCCAGCGTAGGATTAGCTGACATATCAGCCGATGGTAAATATTTGTTGCTGCAATACTCACGCAGCGATGTGAGCAAATTGCCCATGTATCGCACATCTTTACTGCGCATGAATGCTTACACCGGAAAGACGGATACACTATTGGCCGACACAACCTTTATCAATAGCGCACGATTCTCACCCGATGCAAGCAAACTGCTCATTTCGGCTTCGCCAGCATCATTTGGTGGCATAGGTAGTGAAGTGAAAGCTGGACAAATTCCACAAGGTTTTGACTACCGCCTTTACGTTTACAACATTGCCACTCACACTACAACCCCCGTATTGCGACACTTTAACCCTTCGGTGGCGGACTTTGTGTGGAACGTAGGTGATGGCATGATATATTTTATAGCAGATGATAGAATGGGACGTAACTTATTCCGTCTTAACCCTAAAAACGGACAGGTAACCCAATATGAATTGCCTGTTACGTATGTGCAGGACTTCACACTCTCTGCTGCCAGCAAATCGGCACCACGCTTGGTATTCTTTGGACAAACTCCACAACGTGCACGCGATATGTACACCTGTGAACTGAACAAGGTAAAACCTGTCACCCGCCATATTGGATCAATTGACTTTGACGAATTATACAAGGATGTTGCTATTGCCCCCAGCACAAGTTGGCAGTTTAAAGCCACACGTGGTGACTCTATTGATGGCTTCTACCTTTTGCCCCCCAACTTTGATAGTAGCAAAAAATATCCCATGATTGTTTACTATTATGGTGGATGTTCACCCTCAACTAATTTGTTAGAGTCGTGGTATCCTTTCCAAACATTTGCAAGTCAAGGCTACGTGGTTTACGTGCTTAACCCAAGTGGCACCACCGGATATGGCCAGGAGTTTGCTGCACGCCATGTTAACACCTGGGGTAAAGAATCAGGTGATGATATCATTCAGGGTGTCAAAGAATTCTGCAAAGCGCATAGTTTTGTCGATGCTAAACACATTGGTTGTATTGGTGCCTCATATGGTGGTTTCATGACTGAATATTTGCAAACGCAAACCGACATATTCGCAGCAGCTATATCACATGCTGGCATTAGTAACATTACCAGTTATTGGGGAGGTGGCTATTGGGGATACTCATACGGCGAAACAGCACAATATGGCAGTTTCCCTTGGAATAATCCCAACCTTTACGTCAAGCAGTCACCGTTGTTTAATGCCGACAAGATTCATACTCCCCTACTTTTGCTTCATGGAACAGCTGATACTAACGTACCCACTAATGAGAGTCAACAACTCTTTAATGCTTTGAAAATATTGGGTCGCGATGTATCATACATTCAAGTTGAGGGCGAGAACCACGTTATTACAGATTATAACAAACGCCAAGCTTGGCTGAAGGTTATATATGCCTGGTTTGCCAAATACTTGCAAGGTAACGATGCTTGGTGGAAGGCACTTAACAACTAAGCAATTAAGTAGGTGTTCAATGTAAAGAAAATAGAATTGAACACCTGCTTGGGTGGTTTTTAGAACCACCCGCTTCATATTATTCACCGCTTAACTTTATTCTTACTTTGCTCATTGATATAACTTTACGTCTACTCATAGCCATGTTGTTAGGTGGTAGCATTGGCATTGAGCGCGAATATCGCTCAAAGGAGGCTGGGTTCCGTACTCACTTTCTTGTGGCTTTGGGTAGTGCCTTATTTTGTGTTGTGTCGCAGTATGGGTTTGGCATTGATTTAAAGGACTCGTCACGTGTTGCAGCACAAGTTGTTTCGGGCATTGGTTTTTTAGGAGCTGGCACAATCATCTTTCAAAAGAATGTGGTGCGTGGGCTTACCACTGCTGCTGGTTTGTGGGTTACTGCTGCTATTGGGTTGGCATGTGGAACAGGCATGTATGCCGCAGCGTGCATAACTACACTACTGGTTATTTTAGGACTTGAAGTTTTAGTTTATTGTGTACCGCGAATTGGGACGACTACCATTGATATTTCGTTTTCAACTAACGAAAAGGACAAAATACGTGACTTTGTTAAAGCGGCTCGAAAGGAAGGACTTGAAATTTATTCATATGAACTTAAAGAGCGCCATATTGATGGGCAAGTGTCATATTACGTGAACATTGAACTCAAAATGAAACGTAATAAAGATTGCACTCAAACGCTGCTTGAACATATGGATGACTTTCAGAACGTCACCATTTCATCTATTGAATAACGCTTTTTTTAAAAAACTATACGTTCACCAAAGGGTTTACGTATATAACATACTCTACTTTCATGAAACATTCACTCATTTTTGCTCTTGCCCTATCACTTGTGGTAGGAACAGCCCATGCACAAAACAATGAACATTATTACCTTAACTATAACGATGTTGCCAGCAGTCTAAAACTACTGCCAGCCCCGCCACAGCCAGGTAGTGCTCAATTCAATTATGACAAGGCCCAATATGAATGGGGCAAGATGCAACGCATAACGCCACGTGCCAAACAAGCTTTTAACGATGCGAACTTGAACGATGAAGGCTTGGCTCGCGCCTATTCTGAAGCTTTTGGCACAACGCTTTCAAAAGAGAATACGCCCGAAATTTACAAGCTCATGACGCACATGCAAGAGGATGCTGGCGACTTGGCTACACGTGAGGCAAAGAATTATTACACGCGAATGCGCCCCTTTCTCTTCTTCAAAGAGCAGTCGCTCACACCTAATGACGAAAAGTGGTTGGCTGGCAATGGCTCTTATCCTTCAGGACACACATCAAAGGGATGGGCTGTAGCCCTTGTTTTGGCCGAAATTAATGTTGAGCGACAAAATGAGATATTAAAACGTGGCTTTGAAATAGGACAAAGCCGTGTCATCTGCGGTGTGCATTACCAAAGTGATGTTGACGCAGGCCGCGTAGTGGGTAGTGCACTTGTGGCTCGCCTACATGCCAATGATGCCTTTAATGCCCAATTGGCTAAGGCCAAAAAGGAATTTGCCAAACTGATGAAGGAAGGTAAAATAAAGAAGGCTGGAGAATAACTATTGGTAAACCCGTTGGCAGAACTCTTGGTTAACAGGTTGACGAGCTAACAAGTTAACGGAGTAACAAGTAAGCATGCTATGCACATACGTAGTATGTTTAAGTCAGAATGGTATGGAGCTAAAAGAAATGACAAACTTATCCGTTTACTTGTTAACTCGCTAATCCGTCAACTAATTTACTAATTCCACCCGTTGGCGGAATTTCAGGTTAACGGGTTAACAAGTTGACAGGTTAACAAGTAAGTAT
>URDV01000212.1 GCA_900546605.1 uncultured Prevotella sp. | reverse complement strand
GGAAAAAGGTAAGCCCCTATTCCATAAAAGTATCGTTATTCACTGATTTACAATGTAATATGAATCCACACCATTCTTTTAGCGGACACCAATAAAATTAAGTAAATAGCAATAGTGAAATATAGACATAGCCACAAACAAAAGCCGTTGACAGATGTGATGTACACCTGTCAACGGCTTTTGTTGTATTAAAGAAGTGGATTATTAAAGGCCCAACTTTTTAGCAATGTCAGCAGGAATGGCCTTTTTGTTAATCAAAATGTTCATTGTTTTGTAAGCAACATATGCCTTTGAAGCATAGAACATGCCATGATACTTGCCATAGTTACCCCATGAGTTCTTTACCATGAAGTATTCGCGACCGTGGTTATCCTTGGCCAAACCATAAATTACCATGCCGTGGTCATCAGTAGTTTCCCAATTGTCATAGCCTTGCTGACGGAGTTCTTGTGTAATGGTTAACTCGTCATTTGAGGGAACTTGAGCACCTGTGCTGATGGTGCCACCCCAACGGGCAGCGTCAGAACCAGTGAGGTCACGAACCTTGAGGTTCTTGGGTACATAAGCATAATCCTTGCCATTGCGACGACCAAAGTAGTCCTCAGTAACGTCAGCACCCCATGCAAAGCTGTAACCATTCTTTACGGCTTCGTCCATAACGCGCATAAACTCATCAAGAGGCAAGTTGTAGCTTTCAGCCCAACGCCAGTTGTCCTGAATTTCGAGAATAAACTTTGAGTAGAAAGGATGGTGTGTGTATGATGTGAGCGACACATAATCATCCATGTTCAAACCTAAGTAGTCTGTAACATACTTTTGGGGAGTGTAAGTTTTACCATCCTCAGCCTTCACCTCGGTAGGTAAAGTACCAAAGTAGTTGGTATAAATGCTTGACAGGTCCTTCTTCCAAGTGAGCGAAATCTTATTTTGCTTGCCCTTGGCAATGGCCCCAACATAAGCTGAAGTTACAGCATCGAGTTGGTTAAAGTTGAAAAGACTGTCGCCATAGAGTGTACCAGGAGCTGGCATAGCTGACTGAGGCACCATACCATAGTGCTTCATGCAGTAAACGGCATCGTAGAATGAGCCACCTTGTGAAAAACTTACATCGCCATGTGTGCGAACGGCCTTGTCGGCACGATCCATGTAAGTATTATATACCAAGAACGATTCGCAAAGGTCATGAGTGCCCTTGCCCATACGGAGCAATTCGGCCTCAAAGAAGCCGAGTGATGAGTAAGCCCAGCAAGTACCACTTTGGTTCTGGTCCTTGATAGAGGTAATGGGGTTAGCCTTAATAGTAGTAAAGGCAATAGTGTCTTTTTTGGCCGCAGACGCCTTTTTGTTGCGTGCTGCAAGGCTTCCTGGCAACAAGCACAAAACGGCTGCTGCAATGAGGAGAGTCTTCTTCATTTTTACTTGTTTTGTTGTTATTTATTTGTTTTTTGTTATAATCTTTGGAATAAGCCATGTGTCTACACATAGACTTCATTCTCTTAAGGGTGGTTCTAATATTATTCTGAAATAGGGATTTGTGTTTATCGAAAGTGTTTCTTTGAAAGTTTGTGAGGGACGGGCTATGTGTCCGAATAAACTTTCAAATAAATCACATTTCAGAATAAAAGAAATCTGTAACCAGCATTTTTACCCCCCCTAACTTAATATATGACAGGGCTTTCGTCTTGGTGTTGCTGTATGAAATCCTCTACCTCATTGGTGTGGTAAGGAATGCGATCTTTGCCCAAAAAACGGCAACCATCAGGCGTAATGAGCACATCGTCCTCAATGCGAATGCCACCAAAGTCGCGATATTCATTAATCTTGTCAAAGTTGAGGAATTCGGCATTGGTGCCATTCTTTTGCCAATCATCAATAAGGGCTGGTATGAAGTAGATACCTGGCTCATCAGTAACAACGTGTCCTACCTCTAAACGACGACCAAAACGCAAAGCGTTGGTACCAAACTGTGTTGAAGGACGTGTTTCTTCGTCAAAACCTACATAGGTTTGTCCTAATCCCTCCATGTCGTGTACATCCATACCCATCATGTGTCCTAAGCCGTGAGGCAAGAACAAGGCATGTGCACCTGCACGCACAGCAGCTTCGGTGTCGCCCTTCATGAGGCCGAGTTCCTTCAAACGGTCGGTCATAAGAGCACACACAGCCATGTGAACATCCCACCAACGCACACCTGGACGTGCATGTGTGAGCGCCAAGTCGTGACAATCGGCCACAATGTCGTACACCTCTTTCTGACGGGTGCTGAAACGTCCGCTAATAGGTGTGGTGCGTGTGTGGTCGGAGCAATAATTTTCGTTGGTTTCAGCACCAGCATCAACCAACAACAAGCGGCCAGCCTCTAAGGCACGAGGCGATGGGTAGCCGTGCAGAATTTCACCATGCATTGACACAATACTGGGGAACGACACTTGAGCGCCATAACTTGAAGCTATACCATCAAGTACGCCTCCTATGTATTGTTCCGTAACGCCTGGACGAGCTAAACGCATAGCAGTGGTGTGCATACGATAGCCTATAACTGAGGCACGCTCTAACTCTTCTATTTCTTCCTCACTCTTAATAGAGCGTAACTTTACTACAGCTTGAATTAAAGGCAAAGAGGCTGCAGCACGCTGCTCTGAGGGATGAATGCCTAAGAGGTCCATGATTTGAATCATGGTGTCATGACGATAAGGAGGCAAGAAGTGTACCTTGCGTCCATCGGTGGTAGCATGCTTTACTATTTCAGCGAGCTTGCTCATAGGGGCTGATGCGTCTACCCCACACTCTTCGGCCATTTGGGCTACTGAGGTAACCGAGCCATACCAAACAATGTCGTCAATGTCAATGTCGTTGCCTATCAGCACTTCATTGCCCGAGTCGGCATCTATAATACCTACCAAGCCATCGCGATGTTGGCCAAAGAAGTAGAGAAAGGCACTATCTTGACGAAACTTATAAACGTTTGAAGGGTAATTGTTAGGACTATCGTTGTTGCCAAACAATACAATCAAGCCATTGCCCACAAGATTGCGTAACTTGCGGCGGCGTTCTACGTAGGTTTCTTTTGAAAATAACATAGCTGCTATTGTTTTTGGATATGTGTGAAATGTTTCGACCTATAGGGTGAACTGCTTGACTCGTAGCCTAAGCATGACTCGCTTCCCTTTCCAGTCAATGGGCATAAAACAACTTTTTTGTACCCTATTCACTTTATTTATGTGGCAAAATTACAGATTTTTATTCTAAGTGGCATAACTTTGCATTGAATATTACATAAAACGGTCACAATATGCCATTTACTTTACCACATAATACAGGATTAGTGCTTGAGGGCGGCGGTATGCGCGGAGTGTTTACAAGCGGGGTGCTTGATTATTTTTTAGACGCGGGCATCACCTTTCCCTACTGCGTGAGTGTTTCGGCTGGGGCGTGTAACGGACTTTCATATATGAGCCAGCAACGGGGTCGCGCCAAAATATCAAACATCGATATGCTCGAAAAGTATCGCTACATAGGCATGAAGTATTTGTGGACACAGCATAGCATTCTTGATCGGGACTTTTTGTATAACCGCATGCCGCGTGAGGTGTTGCCCTTTGACAATGAGGCTTGTTTTGCCAACCCCATGACGTTTGAAATGGTTACTACCAATTGTGTTACAGGCAAGGCTTGTTATCTAACCGAACGACACGACCCTGAACGCTTGGTTACTTTGGCCAAAGCTTCATCGTCATTGCCTTATGTTTGTCCTATTGTGTGGGTTAACCGTCAGCCCATGCTCGATGGGGGTATTATTGACTCTATACCCGTGGAACGTGCCATTGCCACAGGCCACGAATTTAATGTGGTGGTGCTAACTCGCAACCGCGGTTATCGCGAAACGGCACGCGACATCAAGATACCTAAATACATTTACCGACGTTTCCCCCGTTTACGTTTATTGTTAAGCAAGCGCCACGCCATTTATAACGCACAACTTGAATTGGTGGAAAGGCTTGAAGACGAGGGACGCATTTGCGTCATACGTCCACAACGCCCACTTGAGGTTACACGCCTATGTAGCGATGTTGACAAGCTTACAGCTCTTTACAACGAAGGCTATGATTGCGCTCGCCAAATATTTGAAGGCATATAAAAGTTTAGACGACTTCTTTTTTCTGCACTAAGCCACACTTGTGGTGTTGAAAAAACGGCTTTGCCTTGTTAAGTAATGGCAAAAGAATAAGTTGACCCGTTGGCGGGATTTAAGGTTAACGGGTTAACAAGTTGACAGGTTAACAAGTAAGTATGCTTTACACCACT
>URDV01000211.1 GCA_900546605.1 uncultured Prevotella sp. | reverse complement strand
TACTTGTTAACCTGTCAACTTGTTAACCCGTTAACCTGAAATTCCGCCAACGGGTTAATAAGTGGTGTAAAGCATACTTACTTGTTAACCTGTCAACTTGTTAACCCGTTAACCTGAAATTCCACCAACGGGTAATATATAGCAACAAGCCCCACATTCGCAATAACGAATGTGGGGTTTGTTGCTACCATTTGAGAACATAGCCTTCGTTGCTTATACCATGCGATGTGTGCGCCACTTGTCGTAAATGCAGTTCGTTAAGTGATAAAAAATAACGGCTGTTACTAATCCTCCAAATACGTCAACTAAATAGTGTGCCTGAATGTAAACTGTGGCACAACACAAAAAGATGTAGAAGGGGAATGCTCCCCAAAACAAATAACGACGATTGTGCCATAACAAAATCATGAGTACTGTACTCATGCCCACATGGCTTGATGGGAAAGCTGCTGTGGGACGCTCACCACTCTGTTGTGTACTTTCAACTAAGTTACGGAAAAAGCCATCGGGGCCTGGCGATACGGCCAACTCTGTGTGATAACGAAAGTAATCACCTAAATGGGGGAAATGCCCACTTTGTATGACTCCTTCGCCAACGGCATGAAAGTAGTACTGCGGTCCTGCTACTGGCAAAAAGAGGTAGATGAGATAATACAAAAAGAAACTACACAACACTACAAATGCTGTGCGACTAAATTGATGACGGTTGGTGAAGATGGGGGCTAACACCGTAATAGCTATTAACGGATAGTAAGCAAAATACCCCATGTGAAAGAGTTCACTCCAAACCTTTTGTGGCAATAGTTGTGAAAAACAAATACTTGGCTGACACCCAAACAATGCCAAATCGGCTGCCGCAAACGCATGGTCGAGATTAGGAAATAGTTGACAAAACTCATACGTGTCGGGATACCAATAACCTAACAATGATAGTGGAAATAAGTAGCGCAAAAATAGCAAATAAGGATTAGGGCGCAACCTGTAAAAGCACCATAACAATGCCATGCCCGCCATTACCATTGCGCGACCCTCAATTAAGGCCAAAGGGTTGCCCATACGCTGCCAAAACACCAATATGAGCAAGGTGGTGAACAACGTGTAGGCAAGGGTTACAAGTTCAACTGCCAATGGACCACGAGAAATGTAAGGGGTACGTATGATATTTGTCATTTATTATTTTATATGTAAGTAATCTATACACTTCATTCCGAACATTTGGGGCTGAATGTGGCTTTTACACCTCGCGTAAGCGGCCACTTGGGTTGGTAGCCCAATTCATTGCGAGCAGGGGTGATGTCGCAACGCCAATTGCGCTGGCACATGATGCGATATTTGTCCATGTTAAGCGTTGAAAGCGTACCTACAAGGCGCGCCACGTGTTCAGCTACCCAACTCACCACACGCAACAACCACAATGGAGCCACGATGTGTAACACATGATGCACTCCTAAGCGCATTTGAATCAAGTCGCTAAAAGTGCGGCTTGTGTATTCTTTACCATCTGTCAAAAAGTACTTGCGACCCGTGCGTCCATGTGTAAGAGCTAAAAAAGCGGCATCTACCAAGTCGGCCACATAAATGAATGTGAGCACTTGCGGACGATAGCCCACAGCAAAGTCAACGTGACGACGTATGCTGTCGGCCATCATTGCATAATCGCGCTCACGGGGGCCATACACTCCTGTGGGGCGCAACACCACATAGTTTAGTTCCTTCACATCGGCCAACATTGCTTCAGCCTGCAGCTTTGACGCGCCATAAGCCGTGTTAGGACGTGCCAAGTCGTGCTCTGTTATGGGGGCATAATCGTGCTCATGTACAGGTCCCATCACGCTGAGTGAACTGATAAACACAAAACGCCCCGCAGGGCGCAATGCCTTTGTGGCCAATAGGTTGATGGCTAAACGTGCTGTTCCCTCGGCATTAATGCGAAAGAAATGCTCTGCACAACGGCACTTGGTAGCTCCTGCAGCATGAATTACGTAGTCGAATGGTTGCCCTTGTTCACTCTCAAGGTGATGGGTTAGCTGTTGCTGTAAGCGGAGGTCATTGCTCAAGTCAAGCTCAATAAAATGTATGCGCTCATCGCGCAAGTAGCGCCGACTACTGGTAGGCCGCACAGCTGCCCACACCTGCATTCCTTCAGCCAAGGCACGCTCTACCAAAAAGCTACCTATAAAACCTGAGGCACCTGTTATGAGAATTTTTTTCATTTATGGTTCAAATACTTGTAACTTGTTTGCAGCACAGCCTTTGCTGCGTTGGTTCGGCGCAACTCTGGTGCCGACATGTGGGTGCTACGCTGCATCATATCATCATCGTGCTTGAGTACATTCAGCACCGAATGACCTGTGTGGTCCATATACCATAACCCCTCTTGCCACACATGCACAGCCGATGGCCGTGTGTAACTACGGCTCAACACGTCGCGACTCATTTTAAAATCAGTGTGTGGCAAACCTAACTGGCCTAACAACGTTGCAGCCAAATCGCTTTGGTTACACAATAGGTTGATGCGTCGTGGCTCTTTAATGACTCCCCCTGTCATGATAAGGGGGATGTGACTCTTGCGCGGATCAGCATCGTCACTATAAGAGCCATATTTTATGCCATGGTCGGGCAGTAACACTATGAGTGTGTTGTGCCACTGGGGGGTTGAGCGCAAACGATTAACAAAGCGTCCTACACAGTCGTCAAGGTAGGCCATGCTATTAGCTATTTCATCGCCCTTGATGCGATGGTAAGGTACAACCCATGGTTCATGGCTTGCAAGGGTCAAAAAACCTATATGCCAAGGGCGTGCTTGCGCCCCTACGGGCATTTGCACAATGCGGTGGTATAGGGTGTCGAATGTGATGCGGTCAGTTACACCCCAATTGTGGGTGTGACGCACTGAGGCGGGAAAAGCTTCATCACCGCTTATGTGGTCGTAGCCTGTGCTTTGCAAGTAACCATGCGTATTGGTAAAGTTGATGTCGCCACCATACAAAAACGAAGTGCTATAACCTGCTGCCTTAAGTGTGCGAGCTATGCTGGGCTGACGTTCGCACAAGGCTGGCATTTTCATTACGCTTAGGTCAGGAAAGGCGGGGCAACCGCTCAACGTGCTAATGGTGCCACGATCGGTGCGGAAGGAGTTGGCATAAACTTGCGTAAACACTACCCCCTCATGGGCTAAACGATTGAGGTGTGGGGTGAACTGCGCAGGTGCCGATGGGTTAACGGCATTAACAAACTCAGCTCCACAGCCCTCCATTATGATAATGAGCACATTGGGACGTTGGGTGGTGAGCAAAGGTTCGGTGTCAACGCTTTGGGTGTTATAGCCTAACATGGCAAACTGACGGCTGCGTTCGCTCTCGCTAAAATAACGTGCCTCGTGTCCATAATCGTGGTGCTTAAGGGTGGACGATAATAAGCTGAAAACGGGATTGACCGCTGCATGGTTATAAAAGGTGTTAGTGCTGTAATAAACCATGCCCACATTAGCGGTACTCTTGCCAAACCCACCACGTATGCCTAAAAATATCAATGCGCCTGCCACTCCCCATAACGCTGTAAACGCTATGCGCTGTGTACGGTTTGTAACTATTAATGAACAGTTGTTAGTCTTTGTTCGCTTGCCCACAAAACTGAGTGTCATGAGGTAGTACAAGACTACGCCCACGGCTATGATAGCTACTGCTGCCCCTAACGCATAACCCATGCTCACACTTTGCACCATGCCTTGTGGTTGGGCTAAATAGCCCCACACAGTGGCATCGAGCTTGGTGTGCCAAAAGTCGTAAAGGCAAGCATCGCCCACATATATACATGCCAACAGAGCTGCAAGCACCACGGCATAAGCCTTGAAACATTTGCGCCATGCCACCACTCGTTGGGTCCATATAGCTATGCCTAAGAGCAACCACACGGGGGCTACTATGTAGCCCGCTGTAGCAAGGTCGAGTGGCAAACCATGTAGCATAATTTGTAACACATCGGTTAGGTGCATGCCTTGTCGTGTGTCAGCACTTTGTGCCAACACAAACAAGGGCTTTGCCAACATCATGCCCAGCACCAACGATAGGTAAAGTAGCACAAAGTGTAAGGCAAGTCGTATTTGCTGTTGTACGTTTTTCATTTGTTCTTTCTCAATCGCGATCATGCATTTTGCTGATGTGTAAATGCAGGCTTCATCGTGTTATGTAAGGTTGTAAGTAGGTATTCAAAATTAGTTGACTGAAGTTTCGGATTTAGCAAGGACGGGCTGAAGGCCCAATGGAGCACATAGCCCAGGGCAAGCGAAGCGACACCCTGGGTTTTCCGCATAGTAGAGTCTCCGCGCCCTGTAAGG
>URDV01000210.1 GCA_900546605.1 uncultured Prevotella sp. | reverse complement strand
GTTGAGATAATAACAAAGATGATATTTGAACTTTGTTATATAGAAGCAATAATTTTGAATATCTACATATAGGGCGTAGTTTATTGCATCGTAAAAAAAAGACAGGAGATGCACACCATTTGTGAGTGTGCTTCTCCTGTTTCAGTTTTGTAATTTACATATGGTGCAAAAAATTAAATATCCTTCATATGGCGTACAATGCCATTCTTGGCACCTTTTACAAATTCAAGGATGTCGTGAATTTCATCACTCATAGGAATTTGTTCAGGAATTTTAATAATAGCATCTTCAAGACTGAAGTTACTTGTGTAAATAATGCGGTAAGTGTTAGCAATGTGACGGATAATGCGATCGGTCACGTTAACATGCTTCAGAACAATAGCATTAACACCATTGTATGAAGCAGGGTTACCACCCAAAATAACGTAGGGTGGAACATCCTTTTGCACACGGCATCCACTTTGAATAAGTGAGAATCGACCTACGCGCACATGTTGCTGAACCACAACTCCCGTACTCTGTATAGAGCAATCATGAATTTCACATTCGCCAGCAATACATGCTCCAATGCCAATAACACATTTGTTAAACACATGCACATCGTGGCAAATATGAACACGATCCATAATAAAATTGCCATCGCCTATAATAGTAGCCTTGTCTGCAAAAGTGCTACCTGCAATAACAACATTTTCGCGGATATGGTTATTGTTGCCAATGACAACTTTAGAGGACGTTCCCTCAACATAATGAAAGTCTTGTGGAGTAGCACCGATTACTGCATTTTGGTAAACAATGTTACCTGTGCCCATTGTGGT
Source organism: uncultured Prevotella sp. (assembly GCA_900546605.1). Taxonomy (GTDB): domain Bacteria; phylum Bacteroidota; class Bacteroidia; order Bacteroidales; family Bacteroidaceae; genus Alloprevotella. The sequence continues at coordinate 3,530 of URDV01000210.1, read as the reverse complement.
GCCCTCAAGAATGCTCGCATGTGCCTTGATAACACAATTGTCGCCAATGACAACACCTTTTTCAATATAAGCAAAGGGACCTACTTCAACATTCAGACCGAGTTGTGCCGTAGGGTCAACATAAGCTAAAGGACTAATCATGGATAAGAAATATTTTATGTGAATGGCTGAAATGCTTAATGTTGTTTACCTAATATTCCCATAGCTTGTTAGCAAGGGATGAAGTATCCCTAACCTTTAAGTAAGAGTATATGGGACGTATGATAGCAATCCACTTATAAAGCTTTCCAGCATTCACAGGGTTAGTTGTTATTATTTGTTTCAATTTCACGTCCACCGCCAAGAGCTTGATAAAGGTTAATAGCGGCTTGCACTTTATCGAATTTATCTGAGATAAGTGACAACTGAGCTTGAATGAGGCTCTGTTGGGCAGTCAGCGTTTCAAGGTAGGTAGTGCTTGTGCTATGTTGAAAAAGCATCTTGGTGTTTTCGAGTGCGGTAGTTAATTCAGCCACTTGATGTTTGCAAGCCTCCTCTTGTTGAGCTGCTGCTTGGTACTGTGAAAGTGCATTGCTTACTTCTTGTCCAGCGTTAATAAGGGTGGACTTAAAGTCATTTTGTGCAGCTTCATATTGAAGTTCCGAAATCTTCAGGTTTGCCTTTAACTTGCCGTTAGCAAACAATGGTTGAGTAATAGAACCCAGCAACGTGGCTAATATCTTACCAGGGTTTACAATAGCACCTGCATTGTTTGTCCAACTACCTTGCGCTGTAATGTTCAGTGATGGGTAAAAAGCAGACTTGGCAATGTTTATACCATAGAAAGCTGAAGCAATTTTCATTTCGGCAGCATGAACATCGGGGCGATTAGCTAAGAGTTGAACAGGCATACCTACAGCGTATTGTGTAGGAAAATTGTCAGCGTTGAATGTGCCACGGCTAATGCTATGAGGTGCTTCGCAGAGCAGTGTACAGAGGGCATTCTCTGATTGCGTAATGCTATTTTCAAGAGCAGGAATGGTGCTTTGTAAGTTATAGTAGTTAGCTTTGGCTTGTGAAACGGCAGCTTGGTTAGTCATGCCGCCCTCTTTCATAGCTTCCATCGCACGTACGTTTTCAGCCCATATGTCAATGGTAGCCTTAGTAGTTTTCAATTGCTCATCGAGCATTTGAAGGGTGTAGTACAAGTTGGCCACATTGGCAATGATGGATGTACGTGTGGCTTGTTTGGCTGCTTTTGTCATTTCAAGGTTCATTTCGTACTGTTTCTTGGTGTTACGAATTGAACCCATTGAACCAAATTGCCAACTTGCAGCAATGGGGAAGGCGTAAGTTTTGCTTGCCTTGTTAAAGTCCCAGCTTGTCATAGTGCCTTGGGGTTGGAAGGCAATGCTTGGGTAGTAAGCCAAGCGTTCCATTTTCAGTCCAGTTTGAATTTGCTGAATGTTAAGGTCGGCATTAAGCAAGTTGGTGTTGTTGGCAAGAGCCTTGTTAATGAGAGCTTGTAGCTGTGGGTCAGTGAAAACCTCTTGCCAAGGAGTGTTGCCATAATTAGCGGTGTCAACCTTTACCACATTTTCAGTTGTGTTGCGGTAGAGGCTGTCAATGCCTTGTGCTAAATTCTGAGGGCGTTCGTAGTTTTTATATATACCCGTACAACTCGCCATCAGAAGAGTGCAACCTATGATTGGAAAAATATTTTTCATTATAGTGAATAATTTCAAAGTGTAATGTAAGCAAGGGGCATAGGTTTGTAAATGTTGTTTTTGATGATTGCTAAAAGAATGTTTAGATTTTCTACATCAACATTTTTATTATGCCAAAGGTTGTTCGAATATTTAACTTCAAAGTCTTGAGGTGAGAGGTTTTTGAAGAAATTGTGTGTAAACAATCCTCGCAACCTTGCACCTCAAAACTTAAAGTTTCAAGTTCACAGAATAACCCCAATGCTTATTTGGTGTATTGCTCAATGTCAGCGCTAGCTTCGCTATTGTCCATATCCTCCCAAGTGATAGGTTTGATCTTCTCTTGCAAATATTCAAAGATGACGAACAATGAAGGAACGATGAAGATCTGGAAAATCATACCAATCAACATACCGCCGATAGCAGAAGTACCGAGTGAGCGGTTTGCGTTAGCACCTACACCAAATGAGAACATCAAAGGCAACAAACCAATAATCATTGCCAAAGAAGTCATCAAGATAGGACGCAAACGAGCACCAGCACCCAATACGGCAGCCCAAGAGATGCTCATACCCATCTTGCGACGTTCGAGGGCGAACTCTACAATAAGAATGGCATTCTTAGCCAACAGACCCATCAACATAATCAATGCAATCTGCACGTAGATGTTATTAGCGGCTTCACCAAAGATAGGTATAATGCTATTGATAGCACCTACGCCCTGAATGAAGAGGAACGAACCTGCCAAACCGAAGGGTACTGAAAGCAATACGGCAAACGGAAGCATGTAACTCTCGTACTGTGCAGCCAACAAGAGGTAGATGAAGACGAAGCAGAGTACAAACACGATAGCAGTGGTGCTACCAGAGTTTTGTTGCTCTTCACGCGTCTGACCTGAGAACTCGAATGAGTAACCCGTGGGCAAGCTCTTTTCGGCAACTTCTTCAATTGCCTTAATGGCCTGACCTGAAGTATAACCCGTTGCAGGGTTACCATTCACGGCCATTGAAGTGTACATATTAAAACGATTAATGTTGTCAGGACCATAGCTGGGAGTGATAGTCATGAACTCTGTGATAGGAGCCATTTCGCTACCATTGCGCACCTTAATCTTATAAAGACTCTCAAGGTTAGCGCGGTCTGCTTGTTCACCCTGAATCATTACACGATAAATCTTACCGAAACGGTTGAAGTTAGATGCGTAAAGACCACCATAATAACCCTGCAACGTAGTCAAAATGTCTCGGGGCGAAAGTCCTGCACGCTTACACTTCGCAGCATCAATATCGATGGTGTATTGCGGGAAGTTGGTGTTGAAGGTAGTCTGTGCCGATTCAATTTCGGGACGCTTCTGCAAGTCAGCCAAGAAGGTTTGAGCTACCTGGTAGAACTTGTTCAAGTCGCCACCCGTACGGTCTTGCAAGTTGAGGGTAAAACCATTGGTCACACCATAACCTGTAATCATAGGCGGCTGGAAGAAGAGTACCTGGGCATCCTTAAACACATCGCGTGAGCGAAGGTAGAGGTTGGCAAAGATAACGGTTGAACTTTCCTTCATTGAACGCTCTTCCCAATCTTTCAACTTGATGATGAATGAACCGTAAGAAGGACCTTGACCACCAATGAACGAGTAACCCGATACGATGGTGCTAATTTCGACAGAGGGACATGAACGTACGAGGCTGTCAACCTTGTTGAGGTAAGCTTCAGTGCGGTCTTGCGATGTACCAGGAGGCATGGTTACAACACCCATAATGGTACCCGTATCTTCTGATGGCACCATGGCTGTAGGCGTAATGTTCATCATCCAAATAAGCACGGCAATACTACCCGTTACCAAACTGA
>URDV01000209.1 GCA_900546605.1 uncultured Prevotella sp. | reverse complement strand
ATTACAATGTGCTTTAGACTTTTACCGGACAGTTCCCTTTGCCAGAATGGCAAACAAGTTGAGATAATAACAAAGATGATATTTGAACTTTGTTATATAGAAGCAATATTTTAAAATACTGATATTCCACTTATAGCCCTTTTCCCCTTTTGGGATACATTAACACCTACTTAATAGACAAGAGTCATGTCTATGTTTTATCATATGTATAAAGTTTAAAATCTAACAAAAAGCTCTGATTTTAAAGGTTTTTGAGTACAAAGGCAATTCATTTGGCATATTATTCGTACATTTGCGCTGTCAACTATTCTGTTGACATACACTTGACACAAAAACAAACTAAATTCAACCAATAAAATAACACATGAAGAAGTCATTATTGCTGTGCCTAATAGGTGCTGCGCTAAGCGCGCATACCTATGCACAGACGCAGACCGACAAGCCTACGTACAAGACCTTCAAGTTCGATGATGGCGGCATACTTAATGGCATGTCAGACAATGGTAAGTGGGGCGCCTTCAGCGTACAAGCGCAAGATGGGTCATCCACACAGGTTTATAGCGTTGGCGCACGCCGTGTTAACATGAGTTCAACCGAGAGCTTACTGCTTACCGATGGACTACTGGCTGACACCGTAAATTCAAGCGCAGCCAACGATGTTACGAATGATGGTAACATTGTAGTAGGCTCGCTTAATAGCAAGCCAGCCTATTTTAATGTGGCTGAAAATGCATGGCACTTTGTGCGCATGACGGGAAATCGTGGTTCCATCAGTTCTGTTACCCCCGATGGTCGCTTTGCTGTAGGCACCATTAACCCCAATAGTAACGAATATAACGAAAAGCCTGCCCTGTGGGACTTGGCTACGGGCGATACCATAGCCACCCCCAACCTGCCTGTTAAAGACATGGCTCACACCAACCAACAGCAAAACCGTTTTATTGGCATATCGGCCGATGGTAAATATGTGTTAGGTTGCATGTCATTTTCATATCTACCCACCGAGGTTGACGCTGGTGGATGTTTCTACTATGTATATAATGTGTCAAAACAAAACTATAAGGCTATAGGTTTTGACGAGAGCGACACTGAAGCTTGGAAACCTCGCGCTGACAATCTGTTGTTTGTGTCTGAAGCTGACATGAGCAACAATGGTCGCTACGTAACGGGGTCGGCTTATTACTTTGATAGCAAGGGTTCATTAGGTAGTGAAAACGCAGCTAATGAGTTTTACTGCCCCTTTAGATATGATGTTGAAAAAGATGAGTTCACCCTTTACAGCGACACTTACAGTCAGTCATACGCGGGTTATGTTATCGACAACAATGGCATTGTGTATGCTGCAGGCCCTGATGGTACCCCTTACCGCGACTTTGGTGTGCGCTCGGGCAACTATTGGGTAAACTTTACACAAGGTGTTAAGCAGCACTATGGCATGGATCTTTTAACTCGCTTGGGCTACGACAACTCGGGTACCCCCGTTGGCATCAGCGATGATTCGCGCACCATTGGTGTGTTCACGGGCGATGTTGATAGCTACGTTATTAACATGCCTGAGCCTTTCTCAAACATTGCGGCCTCAACCAACCTGCTGAGCGCCTATACACCCACACCAGCCAACGGCACCACCTTCTCAAAGTTGACCAACCTAAAGCTTACCTTCACACGCAAGGTGCAGCCCATTGTGCAGGCCAACAAAATTCAGGTGTACGATGTGGTAAGCAACAAGTCAGTAGGCCAGGCCCTTGGCTTCAGCACCGATGCTACTGACCCCAACACCATTAACATTCAGTTCCGTGCCATCAATTTGAGCAACGAGAACATGCCCTATGAGGTAGTGATTCCAGCCAAGTCAATATGCATCAATGGCGATGCCACTCGCTATAACGATGAAATACGCATTACCTACATGGGCCGTGCCAACGAGCCTCTGCAAGTGTATGCCACATCGCCTAAGCAAGGTGCAGCCTTGGGCAAAATTGATGCTTCAACCAGCCCTGTTGTATTCAACTTTGATGCTGAAATAAAACTTGCCTCAGCTGATAGTCGTGCTTTACTTTATCAAAAGGGCATTGCATCGCCCGTGGCTAGTTTGCTGTTAGGTGTTAACGGCAATAAGCTTTACACCTACACCGCCACTCAGCAAAACTTGCTGAAGGATGTTGACTACGAAATTGTAGTGCCCCAAGGCGTTGTAACTGACATTACGGGTAATACGGCTTCAGCCAACGCAGCTTACACACTCAGCTTGCGCGGTAGCTACGAGCGCGAAATATCGTATGATAGCAACGTGCTTTATAGCGAAAACTTTGACAATGGTATGAGCAATATGTTGCTCTACGATGGCGACACTAACACTCCAGATAGCGAGTCGCAAGAGTTTTCATTCGATGCTCCTGGCAACCAATACGCTTGGGTACCAGTGCGCGATGATAGCAACGAAGCAACAGGTTATTCTGCCGCTTCTACTTCAATGTACACTCCTGAGGGTAAAAGCGACGACTGGTTAGTAACCCCCCAAATTAATGTGATGGACAAGCTCTGCACACTCACCTTTAAGAGCCAGAGCTATCGTCGCACAGCCAGTGATAGTCTAAAAGTAATTGTGTGGCCAAGCGACAACATCTACTCTACACTTACCGACGACATTGTTAACCGCATGAAGGCCGAAGGCAAGGTGGTTTACTTTGAACGCGAATATCCAGGCAAGAGCGAGGGTGACCTTGCTGGAAACTGGAAGAACGACACCATTAGTTTGGCCGAGTTTGCTGGCAAAAATGTGTACATTGCCTTTGTTAATCAAAATGAGAACCAAAGCCTTGTGTTCATTGACGACATTCAAGTGTTACACGACCTTCCTTTCTTTGCCGCATTCGACACGGAAGAAACGGTAGTGAACCAAAAGAGTGCCACCATTAAGGGTAGTATCATCATTAACGAGAATGGGCCTTTCAACACCTTGAGCATGACGCTGAAGGACACCAATGGTAACAAGGTGGACGAAATTAGCGAATCGGGTCTCAGTCTTACCAAGGGCGACAAGTATAACTTTAGCTTTAGCAAGGCATTGCCCCTTACGGTAGGCGCCATCAATCGCTTTAGCGTTGACTTTAAGTTAGGCGACAAAGAGAACTCGGTGAGCAAAACTATTAGCGACCTCAGTTTTCAACCTACCAAGCGCGTCACACTTGAAGAGTTCACGGGCATGGGTTGTGTTAACTGTCCCTTAGGCATTTTGGGCATCGACAATCTGCACAACATCTATGGCGACTTGTTCATACCCATGGCTCTGCATTGCTACACAGGCGATCAGTTGGCCTCTGGCGTAACCAACTATGCCGCATTCCTTAACCTCACAGCAGCCCCTTCAGGCCGCATACAACGTGGCGACATCACCTACCCCGTTACACAGGACAAAACCACTGGAGCCTATAGTTTCACGCCTACAGACAACACCACCTATGATGTTACTTGGGCCAGCGAGGTAGCTAAGCAAATGGCCACACCTGCTCAAGCTGAAATAACCGCAACCAGCAAGCTAAGCAGCGGTAACAATAGCTTTAACGTGCCTTGTAGCGTTAAGTATGCACTTAATGCTACTGATGTGAACCTCAAACTATTTGCCGTAGTGCTTGAAAATGGTTTGTTGGGTTATCAGTCAAATGGTTTCTCATCAATAGCTGACCCCGTAATTGGCGAATGGGGACAAGGTGGCAAGTATGGCTCAGCCTCGGTTAACCCTTACACCTTCAACCATGTGGTACGTGGCATATATGGCGACACCTTTACAGGTACGTCAGAGCTTTTCCCCACTACTATTGAAGCTGGCAAGGAATACACCACAACGCTCAACATACCTATGCCATCGGCCGTTGAAAAGCCTTACAACACTGAAATCGTAGTAATGTTGTTTGATGGTAACACCGACAAGCTCATCAATGCATTCAAAACACGTCCGAGCAATGCCATTGACGGCATTGACGAGGTGGTAACCGACAACACCACAGCCGCTGTTATGGTAATGGCTCAACAAGGCAATGTGGTAGTGACCTCACCCGTTCAAGCACAGGTACAAGCATACAGCCTTGATGGTCGTAGCCTTGGTCAAGCACAAGGTCAAGGTGTTATTACACTCTCTCCCGCCACACATGGTGTAGTAATCGTTAAGGTTACAACAGCCAATGGTGTTGTGGTGAAGAAGGTGATGTTATAAACCTAAAAAACAGAGAAGTTTAAAAGCAAGTTGACAAATAAAATTTGCCCCAAAGGACAGCGTTTTATTTGACCTTGCTTTTAAGCTCCTCTGTTTTTCTATATACAACGCGTTGGCGGAATTAGTGAACAAGTTGACAAGTTAACGGGTTAACAGGTAAGTTTGTC
>URDV01000208.1 GCA_900546605.1 uncultured Prevotella sp. | reverse complement strand
AACTTTACGACACATCATATATTGACTTACATTTTTTGCTATTGCTCAGTAAGCAAATAGTCATATATTATTAAAGGTAAAATCTTTTAGACAAATATTATAGCCTATGTACTTGATGTTACCTTTTTTACTTTGTATGCAAAAAAAAGAATCAGCCTGCCTATAAGCCGGGTTCTGTGCTTACGCCACCTGCACCATGTTATTACATTTAGCAAGAACGCAACGCCTGTCATTTATCCGCGCACCATGTCACCATGATGCTCTATCGTTCTACCCTCTAACGTGCCATCGTTATAACATACATTATAACTGAACTCGAACGAGCAGCCCTCAAACGTTAGTATACATGAACTTTCAACTTCTGATGTGTACAGCACACATGTTACCATGTGCCTGGTGGGCTCTTACCCCACCTTCTCACCCTTACAAACCATGCGGTCTGCGGTTATTTTCTTCTACACTAATCCACCCTTGCGGACGGCTTCCCATTAAGAAGCAGAATGCTCTGTGTTGCCCGGACTTTCCTCCTGCATCACCTCGTCTATATGACTGGAATGCACGCGACAAGCCAGCTGACTGATTCTATTGGTGTGCGAAGGTACAAATTTTTCAATGCATACAACTACTAAATGCTTAAAAAAATGTACTTTTGCTTAGTTTTATGACTAACCAACGAATAATAATGAAGAAAAATCTGATGCCATTATTGGCGTTAACGGCTGGCATGCTGTGCACCACAAGTTCACCAGCACAAGTTTACAAATATCAACCCTGTAAGGAACAATTACAAGCACGTGAGCGTTTTGAGCAAGCGCGATTTGGTATATTTTTGCATTGGGGCATCTACAGCACCTTTGCTCAAGGCGAATGGTACATGCAAGATGCTGGCATTGACCGCAACGAATATGCCAAAGCTGCAAATGCTTTTTATCCACATAGTTTTGACGCGAACAAGTGGGTGAAGGCTATAAAGGAAGCAGGTGCTCGCTACATTTGCTTTACTACACGCCACCATGATGGGTTCTCAATGTGGAACACGGCTCAGAGCGACTACAACATTATGCATACGCCTTATGCCCATGATGTTGTAAAACAACTGGCCGACGCTTGCCATGAGCAAGGAATAGGCTTACACCTTTACTATTCACACATTGACTGGACGCGCGACGATTACCCCATGGGACGTACAGGGCGCAACACTGGCAAGAATCCTCAGTTGGCGAATTGGAATAGCTACTACCGCTTTATGAACGCGCAACTCACCGAACTACTAACACAGTATGGAAAAGTTGATGGCATATGGTTTGATGGCTGGTGGGATCACGATGCCGACAAGCAACCCTTTAATTGGCAACTACCCGCACAATATGAATTAATTCACCAACTGCAACCCGCATGCATGATAGGCAATAATCACCACCAACAGCCCAACGATGGCGAAGATATGCAAATGTTTGAGCGCGATGTGCCAGGTGAAAATAAAGCTGGGTTGTCAGGACAAGCAATAGGCCACTTGCCGTTAGAGACGTGTGAAACGATGAATGGCATGTGGGGATATAAAGTGGCCGATCAAAACTACAAGTCGACTCAAACATTACTACGCCTATTGGTTCGTACCGCAGCCAAAGGCGCCAACTTATTGCTAAACATTGGTCCACAGCCTGATGGCAACTTACCCGAAACGGCCTTACAACGTTTACACGAAATGGGCAAATGGTTGAATGGCCCTGCGGGCGAGAGCATTTATGCTACGCAAGCGGGTAACATTGCCTTAGGCGACAGTATCGTAAGCACAAGCGCACACCACAACAAAACGCTCTATTTACATCTGCTCCTTAATCGGCCTACAACAAGTATCACTGTGCCTATTGACGCACGAAAATACAAAAACGTAACCTCTTTATTAACCCAAGAGCATATTACGTTTAAATACGACAAGCGTAGCCACCAAACTACCTTTGAATTTCCTCAAGCTATACAGGCTCAACCCGACTACATCATAAAACTCAGTAAGTAATGAAGTTTATAACAAATGCCACCTTGACTTTAGGCTTGTTACTCATGAGCCATAACTCCCAAGCTGTTGCGCAATTGGGATGTACAGAGTACCTTAATAATAACCTACACACGCTGCAACTTAAGGTAGATGGTAGTGCAGAGGCTTTTCCCGTGCTCAAATTAAATAGTAATGAGTCGCTCGAAGTGTCATTTGATGACTTAACGCATGAGTACAAGCGTTACACCTACAAAATAGAGCATTGTGACATGATGGGGCAGGTAACAGATGGCCTGTTTGAGAGTGAATATATACGCGCCACTGCCGACGAAGGTATTATTGACACCTATGCACCCAGTGAAAACACTACCATACAATACACACATTATGCGTTTACTCTGCCCAATACACAAATGCGTCCTCTCATTTCAGGCAATTACCGCATTACCATTAGCTCCGAGAATGATGAGGGTGAGATTGTGCCTGTGTTACGTACCTACTTTGGAGTGGTTGACCCACAAGTAAGCATATATCCCACATGTAGCACCGATACAGAGGTTGACTACAACAATACCCACCAACAGCTAAGCTTGCGTGTTGACGCCAGCCGTTTAACCCTGCGCGATGCAGCTAACGAGTTACAAGTGGTGGTGATGCAAAATCGCAGATGGGACAACGCTATCATCAATGTACCATTTACCTCGCAAAATGGCAACCAACTGCTTTGGGAACACTCACGCGGACTTATATTCGATGCGGGCAACGAATTTCGTAAAATGGAGATACTATCAACACGCTACCCTGGCATGCATGGCGATGGTGTAAAATGGATGGACCCTTACTACCATTATACGATTATGACCGATTATGTCCGCAAAAATTACTTGTACGATGAAGACCGTAACGGACTTTATTTAACGCGTTATGAGGGAGGCGGAAATGCTGATATTGAAGCCGACTACGTTATGGCTCACTTTTCCCTTGAAATACCACAAGTGCCAAAAGCTCAAATGTATGTGGCGGGTATGTGGACAGGAGGCCGTTTGTCAAACCGCTACTTGATGCATTACGATGAAAGTAAACAAATGTATTTAGCTGATTTTTTACTTAAGTGCGGATATTATAACTATCAGTATTTGAGCGAATTTAACAACATGCCCAATAGGGGAACAACACAAGTAGCTGAAGGTGACTTCTATCCTACAGAAAATGAATACGATATATTAGTTTATTACCATCCTTCAGGAAGCCGATATTGGCAATTGGTAGGATGTGTAACACCTTCATACAGAAAGCGATAAGCTACATGCACATAAGTAAGCGTTTAATACATAAACCGATAAAATCAAAAATAGCAAGCAAGAAAAAAAATGAATATAGTATTTCTTGATGGTTATACCATGCAAACGTCAGATGTCGTTTTAAAAGCATTACAACAATATGGCCAACTTACCATATATGACCGCACCCTCAACAACCACGAGATTGTAGAACGAGCTGCAAATGCCGACATACTTATAGTTAACAAAACAGCCCTTAACGCAGATGTGCTGCTTCAACTTCCCCACTTAAAACTGATATGCGTGGCGGCTACTGGTTATGACAAAGTTGATGTGGCCACAGCTCGTCAATTGAACATACCTGTATGCAATTGCGCAGGCTATTCAAGTACTGCTGTAGCACAAATGGCACTATCGTTGTTGCTTGAGGCAGCTGACAATGTGGGTTACTACACCCAACAAAACCATCACGGCGAATGGAGTGCTTGTGAGGATTTTTGTTACACCACACGTTCAAGAATCGACCTTGTAGGCAAAAAGGTGGCTATTGTGGGATTTGGTAGCATCGGCCACACATTAGCACAAGTGTTGCGACCGTTAGGCGTAGAACTTTATGCCGTTAGCAGTAAACCACAAAGTGACTTACCATCCGATGTTACAAAAGTAGAATTAGAAGCGGCTTTTGCACAATGCGACGTTGTAAGTCTTAATTGCCCACTTACCAACACTAATGCAGGCTTTGTTAATGCCCAATTACTCACAAAGGCTCACCCTGGTCTTATCATTATTAACACAGCACGTGGGGGATTGATTAATGAGCATGATGTAGCCCAAGCACTAAATAATGGTACATTAGGGGCTTATTGCACCGATGTGTTAACACAAGAACCTCCACAACCCGATTGTCCCATATTACACGCTAAGAATGCCTATATCACTCCCCATATTGGTTGGAAAACGCCCGAAACTGTGCACCGCATAGCTGACATATTGGCTGATAATATCAAGGCCTTTATAGCTGGAAAGCCACAAAGCGTGGTCAACTAACTTAGTAATGGTAAAAGAATAAGTTGAGCATTTTTTGCATGTATTTTTAGCCGATTTT
>URDV01000207.1 GCA_900546605.1 uncultured Prevotella sp. | reverse complement strand
GAGGTCCCATGATATTTTGGATGGGTCAACATATACCTCAATCGTATCGTCAACCAAAGGTGTTACAAAGACTGAGGCAAATGAGGTCATACGCTTGCCTTGTGCATTGTAAGGTGATACACGTACCAAACGATGTACACCATTTTCGCTCTTTAAGTAGCCATAGGCTGAATCGCCTTCAATCTCCATTGTAACGGTTTTGATGCCCGCTTCATCGCCATCTTGCAAATGCGATATATTGCACTTGTAGCCATGACTCTCGGCATAGCGCATATACATGCGCATGAGCATTGAGGCCCAATCTTGGCTCTCAGTGCCACCTGCACCTGAATTGATTTTAAGCACGCACGACATTTGGTCTTCCTCTTGTCGCAACATGTTGCGCAACTCAAGTTCTTCAATGGAATCAATACACTTGGCATATGCTTCGTCCACTTCGTCCTCGGTTACCATTTCTTCTTTGTAAAAGTCAAAGGCCAAGGCCAGTTCGTCAACAAGCGTTTTCACGTGCTTATAACCTTCAATCCACTTTTCAATGCCCTTTACTTTCTTCATTTGCTCCTCAGCACGCTTGGCATCATCCCAAAAGCCTGGGTCCTGCGTTCTTAAACGCTCCTCTTCAAGTTGCATGGTTTTGGCATCAATATCGAGGTAACGATTGAGAGCTGCTACGCGGTCTTGGGCATCTTTCAGTTGGTCAGAAGTGATCATGTATTGTCTATCTTACTTATTTTTCGTTGTTATTATTGTTACTACTGCTCTTTGGGGCCGCGGCAGCTGCTTCGGCTTCGACATAAATTTGCTCTATTTGCTCAGCATAATGCTCGTACACCATGCGACGACGAACCTTGAGTGTATTTGTCAATTCACCATTTTCCATGGTGAAGGGGTGTGGCAACAATATGAAACGCTTGATTTGCTCATAATGTGCCAAGTCTTGCTGCAAAGTGTCTATGCGCTCGGTGTAGAACTTAATGATATCGGGATGTGTGCAAAGTGCTTCGCGATTAGCAAACTGTATGCCGTGTTGACGTGCATAATCCTCAAGCAAGGCATAACTGGGCACGATGAGTGCACTCACGAACTTACGCTTATCGGCCACTATCACGGCTTGGTCAAAGTATCGGTCAAGCACCAACTTCGACTCTATCATTTGTGGTGCTATGTATTTGCCGTTCGAGGTTTTGAACAAGTCTTTGATGCGCTCACGCAAAAAGAGTTCACCATTCTTCATATAGCCTGCATCGCCTGTGTGGAACCAGCCCTCATCGTCAATGGCCTCTTTGGTTTGCGAATCCTTTTTGTAATAGCCTGGGGTGATGGTTTTGCCACGAAGCAATATTTCATCATTCTCGCCAAACTTGATTTCTATTTTGTCAATCAAGCGTCCTACCGAACCTAATGTGGATGGCTTGCCAGGTATGTCGCATGACACTGTTGCCAAACTCTCAGTTAAGCCATAACCCACAACCATATTGATGCCTGCTGCGTGTGCAAAGGTTTCAACCTCAGGTGATACGGCTGCACCTGCTGTGGGGAAGAAGTTGGCACGCTCTAAGCCTAACGTTTTGCGCAGAAGTTTGATGATGGTTTTATCATACAACTTATACTGCAAGGCCAAACCTAAAGGCACTGATTTGCCTTTCGACTTGTAGTTTACCCAAACGCGCTTGCCCACCTCAAGGGCTTCGCTTATAAGTTTTCGCTCTAAGAATGTGCCATTTTCCATTTTCTCGAGTACGGCTTGATACACCTTTTCCCAAAAGCGTGGAACAGCACACATACAAGTGGGATGCACCTCTTGCATAGAACGCTGTACATCAGCTGGACGTAAATTCACACATTGCAACGCGCCCTCTGTAAGACCTAAGTAGCACCAAGCACGTTCAAAAATGTGCGTATAAGGCAAAAAGTTAAGGAACACATCGTTTTCACTCAGTGGTAACACAGCATCATTTACACGGAAACCTTCACGATATTGCCCATAAGTGAGCATTACACCTTTGCTTTGCCCTGTGGTTCCGCTGGTGTAAAGTATGTTACACAAATCGTCATCATTGGCATCGGCCTGTCGCTGCTTATATTCTGCCTTTATATCATCATCGAGTCCGCCAGCCAACTCTTCCTTTAAGAAATCATCAAAATAAACTGACAGATGGTCGGAGTCATTTTTCTTAACTGATCGGTCGAAAATAATGATCTTTTCAAGCGTACGTGCTACCGAAATAACACTAAACGCCACATCATACTGTTGCTGCTCACCCACAAACAAAAAGCGCACTTGGGCATCGTTGAGCATATAGGTTATTTGGGCTGCACTACTGGTGGCATAGAACGGAATAGTTACTACGCGAATGCCATACGCGCCAAAATCAACGTAATGCGTTTCGGGCTTATTTTGTGAGAAAACAGCTATATTTTCTTGCACCTTCACTCCTAAGCGGAGTAAGGCATAAGATACCTTCTGTACATTCAGAGCAAATTGTTTCCACGATATAGGAAGCCATTTTTTCTGTGCATAATCGCGATAACTTAATGCTGCGCGGTCGCCATACTTTTTGGCTTGCTCTAAAATCAGTTTAGATAGGTGACAATTGTTTTGCATATCATGCAGTTTTTTGAGCCAAAACACCTACGGCCGCTAACATGGGGCTATGGACTGTATGCATAACGTATGTCGCGGCTTTGTGTTATTGTCTATTAAAGAAAAGAATGAAGATGGCTCTTCATATCGCAAAGGTATTCAATTTATTATAATTGGGCAACAAAAGAGCCTTTATTTTGTAACCTTTGCTTCAAAAAAAATGATGTTGTCTTAACTTTTCTGACGAGGATTAAATTTGAAATTTTCCATATTCTCAAAGAAAAAACACACATGCAAGAGGGGGCAAAGCAACTATCAGATTTTTTAGAACCACCCTTTAAGTAGTGGGACACAACTTTCGCATACTCACCTTGTAAGCCACTATAACCATGATGCCTGTTAACACCCACGACAGCGGATACACTTGCATGAGTTCCATAAAACCATGATAATGGGGTGCTACTGCAAATACCCATATCATGCGCAACACGCACGTACCGAACACGGTCATTATGGTGGGCAACATAGATTCGCCCATGCCACGTAAAGCTGAACCTGTTATTTCATAACTACAGGCTAAAAACTGAAAGAGCAAGGCTGTCTCCATGCGCATGGTGCCATAATGCATTACTTCAGGGTCAGTGGTAAAGAAACTTAAAAAGAAATCGTGTTGCCACGTAAAGAAAGCATTGGCTGCAAAACAACCTACAACACCCATTAGCATACACATATGATATATGCGACGTACGCGGTCGTACTTGCGAGCTCCATAGTTTTGCCCAATGAACGATATGGCTGCACCATTGCACGCTACTATAATGTAATAACAGTAGTACTCAAAGTTGACTGCTGCTGCCGAACCTGCTATTGCTGCTGAACCATAACTATTGATGGCGCTTTGCACCACTACGTTTGAAAAGGAGAATATCATGCCTTGCAATCCTGCTGGAATGCCTATTTGTAACATGCGCCTGAGTTCTTTGCGATAAATGCGTATGTGCTTAAAGTCAAGCTGTAAGGGACCTGGCTCTCGACGCAATATATACACTATGCAGGCTGCACTCACAGCATTGGCTATGGCCGTTGATATGGCAACTCCCTCAACTCCCATGCCAAAGCATATTACAAATATCAGGTTGAGAATGGTGTTGATAATGCCTGCCACTACTAATATGTAAAGGGGACGACGTGTGTCGCCCATACTACGCAATATGGCCGCACCAAAATTAAATATCAAAAAGAAAGGGATGCCCAAAAAGTAGATGCGCAAATATAACACAGCCATATCTATCACATCTGCCGGTGTGTCCATCATTTCATGTATGGGCCTTGACACGGCCACACCTATGCCTAATAGCATCAAACCACTTATTAATGCTACCATGGCCACTGTGCTAACTGTGTGACGAATGCTTTGGTCATCACGCTGCCCTATGTGATTTGATATTACCACATTGGCTCCCATTGATATGCCTACAAACAAGTTAATGAGTAACCCTATAACTGGTGCATTACTGCCTACTGCGGCAAGGGCTTTACTACTGGCAAACCTACCTACCACTGCCACATCAACCGAATTAAACAATTGTTGTAACAAACTACTGGCTGCCAAAGGTAGGGCAAATATGAGTATCTTCATAAAAAGCGGACCATTGAGCATGTCCACTTTAGTATTGGGCGTTGTTGTCATTGTGTTGTTATCCTTTTCGTAATCAGCTGCAAAATTACGGCTTTTACTTTAAATATAACATTCAGTACTTGTATCTATTATTAGTTGATTATCAGTATTATACGTTCTAAACGGTAGAAAAGTGA
>URDV01000206.1 GCA_900546605.1 uncultured Prevotella sp. | reverse complement strand
AACTTCCGCAATTTTTCTGTTGCAGTTTATGTTTAGCTCATCATCAAATGCTCTTAATCGCAGATTTTCTGCAGAAGTTATTTTTTGAACATTACTAAATAAAACTCTTACCTATAATAGATTGGCGGAATTAGTTGACAAGTTAACTAAAAAATCCGCCAACGAGTTACCTATAATTTTTTTACACAAATCTTTCACATGAAAAAAGACTACTCAAGAACCCTTTTCGCGGCCTTGGCCTTTGCCAGTTTAGGCATGCAACAAGCATGGGCCGACAAGGTGGTGACTTCAACTGCTGATGCGCCACGATGGTTCCAAATTGTGGCGAAACGCGAAACACGCGTTGTTACCGACAATGGCACGGGACAAAACCTTACGGGCGCAGTTAAAGGCACCGCTTTCCTTGAAAACAACAAGTGGCGCTTTGAGCAAAAAACTGATGGCACCTATGTTATCGTAAGCCAAAAGGGTGACTACATTGACCCTGCCACCATTGTAGCTATGGGCGACAGGTACAACAATAGTGCCTTTCAGCCCATCAGCTCTAAACCTACTACGGGATGGAAGATAACAGAAACCGCCACAGGCTCTGACTATTACACCATTGCTGCTGGTAACAAGCAGTTGCACCAAGGCAATGATGGCACCAACTACTGCATTATTAACTATGGAGGAGGGTCGAACACCAGCGACGAGGGCTGCTTGTTTACCTTTAAAGAGTATAGCAGCACAAGCATACGCACCGAGGCTAAAGACCTTTACACCAACACTCCTGAAGGCACTAACCCAGGACAAGTATCGGCCGAGACACGTCAGGCCCTAAAGACTGTGATTGACAACTCTGCCGCCACTGCCGACCAATTGGAAAAAGCTATTGATAGCTTTAAAGCTGCCATTGTTAAGGTGCAGGTGGGCAAAAAGTACTATATCGTGTCGGGACCATCGACGAACTATTGCCAAGGCAAATACATGTACTCGCCAGGCGAAGGCCAACAAAGCAAATTTGGCGAAAAGGTGTCAGCCCCCACTTACGCATGGACATTTACTGATGCTGGTGACGGCAAGTTCTACATGCAAAACTGTGGCACCCATCAGTTTGTTAAGCTGAACAATGACAAAAACTCTACGATGACGGCCACAGGCGAAACCAAAATGACCATTACCAGTTTAGGTCAAGGTGCCTTTAATATTACACCTGATGGCAAAAATCCACTACATGCCCAAAATGATGGTTCGGTCATTGTGGTGTGGGCTGGCGGACTGAACACGGCTTCGGCTTGGAAGTTTGAAGAGGTGTCAGCCAACGAACAAACCGCTCCTACCACCTTTAACAACGTAACAGCCTTTGCTGGTACACAAACTTATGCACCCAACCAGCAAGGACAGGTACTCATTGGCTTTATGGCCAACGTGGTGCCAGGATGGACAAATGAAACCTTTACGGCCAACAGTGTGACACTTGACTTGGGAGCTACTCAAGCTACTGATGTGGAGAATATCAAGGTGTACACTTCGGCTAACGCTGACTTTATAAGCAATGGACAACGCAATGCCACGCTCGTGGGCGAGGTGGCTAACGTTACAGGCAACGAGGTGAAGGTGAACTTTACACAACCCGTAAGCTTTACTACCTCAACTCGCTTTTATGTTACAGCCGACATCAAGGCTTCGGCCACTGTTGGCCATAAGTTGGATGTAGCCGTTAAGGGCTTTACTTATAACACCAATAAACAAGCCACACTGGCCAACGCTAACCCTGAAGGCACGGCTGTTATTTACAAAGTGCAGAGCGCACCCTACCAACCTTACGACTTAGGTTCGCACTACTGGCGCATTCCTGCCATGGTTATATTAAAGCACCAAAAGGATGCTGCCAAGAATGGCCGCGTTATCACTATGGCCGACAACCGCTTTAATCACAACACCGACCTCCCCAGTCACATCGACGTTTACGAACGTCACTCTGACAACAACGGTGCTACATGGTCCGACCACAAAATGGTGGTAGGCACTGCTGCCGACGAGGCTTTGGTGGCTGATGCCAATGGTAACCACAAAGGATTTGGCGATGTTACGATGGTTGAAACCAGCAAAGGACGCATCATTGCCTTGATGGTGGGTGGTGCTGGCTACTTTTACTCAACTGAGGTAAAGGGGAACCGCATTGTGCCTGTTATCATCACCTCAGACGATGGTGGCGACACATGGTCGGCTCCACGTACACTTGACGAGGTGCTTTATAACACTAAGTACAACGAGGGACAAGTGAAAGGCTCATTTGCTGGCTCAGGTCGTGGCTTGTTGCTGCAACACCAAAAGGATGAAAAGCTGAATGGTCGCGTCATGTTTGCCATGAGTCACCGCTTTACGGTGAACAATGCTAATAGCATTCAAGAGTACATTATTTACTCTGACGATGAGGGTGAAACATGGAAGTTCTCAACCGAATCGGCCTATAATGGTGGTGATGAATCGAAGTTGGTTGAAACGGCTGATGGCACGGTTATTATTTCTGTACGTCAAAGCGGTCAACGCGGTTACAACACGTCAACAGATGGTGGTGTAACTTGGGGTACACAAGCTAAGTGGGCCGACATTAATGGTAATGCTTGCAATGGCGACATTTTGTATGTTAACAAGCATGTGATGCTCCACTCTTATCCTAACAACGGCAGTCGAAAGAATGTAACCATCAAGGCTTCATTTGACCAAGGCAAAACGTGGAGCAATGCTTTTGAGGTGTGCGCTCCCAGCTCTTGCTACTCAACCATGGATGTTACAAAGGATGGCGACATTGCTATTTTCTACGAAGATGCTGCTTGCTCTACGGGCTTTGTACTGAACTATGCGGTGTTGCCTACCAACTTTATTTATGAGGGCAACTTGAGCCAAAAGGCACTTGACGCTGCTGTTGCCTCAGCACAAAAGGTGACTAAGCAGGGTGGTTACACTAACATTGAGGATGCCAAGGCTAACCAATTTGAACAAAGCAAGGTGGAGGCGATTGAGGCTTTAGTAAGCAAAGCTACCTCTACAAACCTGACCGATGACGAAAAGGATGACTTGGCTACCGAAATTGAAGCGGCTGTGAATGAGGCTTTGCCTACTGTTTGCACCGTCGATGGCCAGCCTAACACAACTACTTACACCATTTCGAGCTACGAGAAGATTAACAATGCTTCGCCCAAAATGATTGATGCCAACGCTAAGGCTGTTGACAACACTGACTACGAATGGCGCATTACTCCTTCAACCACTACTGTTGGCGAGGTGTACATTCAGGGCAAGAATGAGGAGAAATATCTTTATCGCTCGGGCGCCACATTGGCCGTTACCAACACCCCTAAGGCTTGGACAGTGACTAAGGGTGAGGGTGAGTATTGGTATTTGCGCGGTGTACACAACCAAGGTTCTTACTTGGTTATCAACACCTCAACGGGCGCTTTTAACTATTGGAAAAACACCACGGGCAGTAGTACTTGGAGCACTAAGTTTGTGTTGAATGCTAAGGGCATGGTTACAGGCATTGACGCTGTCGACACCAACAAGCCTACCCTTCAAACGGAGTTGCACTACTACGACTTGCAAGGCCGTCGCGTAATGAATCCTACTAAGGGCATTTTCATTACCAACACAGGCAAAAAGGTGGTGAAGTAACATAAGTGATTGGTTAACGGGTTAACAAGTTGACAGGTTAACGGGTTAACAGGTTGACAAGTTGACAGGTTAACAAGTTGACGGGTTAACGGGTTAACGGGTTGACGGGTTAACGGGTTGACGGGTTAACAAGTAAGTATGCTTTACTTTACCTATTATAACGCATTGGCGGAATTAGTAAAAAAGTTGACAAGTTAACGGGTTAACAGGTAAGTTTGCCAAGCTTTTTAAGTTTCCTGTCATTCTGCTTTAACATAATAAGTGATGTAAAGCATACTTACTTGTTAACCTGTCAACTTCAACTTATTTATTAATTCCGCCAACGCGTTTTATATAATCAATTAGGAAGGCGTGTCATCACAACAAAGAGATGACATGCCTTCCTTCTTTTGTAGGATAAGGGTGAATGGTAAGAGGGTAAGCTATTTACGCGCATTACCTATTACGTACTCAAAAGGTATTGAGTATGTGCTCAACACTTATGCATATAGTACTCTCATTCGTCCAACCATTCGTTGGACGAATTTTAGTACTAATTGCAAGTGGTAATGAGTATAATACTCAAGTTCGTCCAACCATTCGTTGGACGAATGAGAATATAAATATACTTCGTTCTTTAGCATCACATCTATGACAAAGTTAAGTATCTGCATTGTGCTTAAAGTACTATTGCAGTAAATAGCTGTCATAATTTAGCACTCTACTCAAGTGGCAATGTGTTTAAGGATGAAGGCTTTTGCCCTTTCAGGTAGGGTGTTCAAAATTGGCA
>URDV01000205.1 GCA_900546605.1 uncultured Prevotella sp. | reverse complement strand
CTTGTCAACTTGTTTACTAATTCCGCCAACGCGTCAGGTTAACAAGTAAGTATGCCATACATTACTTATGATATTAAAGTATAACTGGTAAGGAGCTAAAGAAACATGGCAAACTTAACCCGTTAACTTGTCAACTTGTTTACTCATTCCGCCAACGCATTAATCAACATTCACCTAATACACAATGAATATGAAACGTATTATTCTGTTTTTACTCACATTGTGCTGCATCATTCCTGCTTCAGCACAACTCGAAAAGAAAATTGCCAAACAGATGGAGCAAGAGTATAAAAAGACCATCAAACTCTATAAAAAAGAGGGATGGAAACTTTTTGGCTCCTCACACTCTGTTGAAATGGCCTTGTTGCTTCACTACCAAAAGCTATACAAGGCGGGCGAGGAGAACCAAGAGATTGTGGGCAACTGCACACGCTGCAAATCAAAGAACGTGGGACACCAAACGTGCATTAACAATGCAGCCAACATTTATGCACAACAAGCTAAGCGCGTAGTGAGCGGACGTGTAGCCTCAGACATAGCTAACTCAAGTGATGAAGACAAGGCTGAGTTCGACCGCTTCTATGCTGCCTATGAAAGTCAGGTTGAAAAGGAAATTAATGGAGAATTACAAGAAACCTACTGCTTGATTCGTCCCATTGGCAATGGGGAGTATGAAATGGAGGCCCACTTCATTGTGAGCGAAAGTGCAGCAACACGAGCACGCATCAAGGCTTACGAAAATGCGGCTCGCGAAAGCAAAGCTGCACAAAAGTATGCCGATGAGGTGAGCAAATTCATCCGCGAAGGACGTAACAAAGACACTAACAAGTAAGCAAGGGAGCTATTTTAGCTAAAAATGACAAAGAAACTTTTTCTTACACTTTGGTTCATCGCCTCTTCACTGCTCACGCTACAAGCACAGCAATGGCAAGAGGTGAAAGCCCACCCCGAACAGTTTATTTGTGGCGAGGGGTGGGGAGCCACTGTTGACGAGGCCGACCATCAAGCCTTGGCAGCACTGGTGAGCCAACTGAGCGTGGCGGTGAGTAACGACTTTAGCATAACTGAGGATGAACGCACACACAATGGCACTCTTGATGCCAATAGTTACACGCGTAGCAAACTCGAAACGTACTCATCGGCCACACTCACTAACACCGAGCGTGTAATCATTGACAATAACCCTGACAACCTGCACGTGGGGCGATTTATTCGTCGGTCTGAACTGAACCGCATCTTTGAGGGACGTGTGCGCACACTTAAAGAGAACATCCGATTGGGCTTGATGGCCGAACAGCAAAGCAAAATTGACGATGCCCTTCGCAACTATTATTGGGCCTTTGCTCTGCTCAAAAGTGTACAGCACCCAGCCGAACTGAAGTATGTTGACGAAGAAACAGGACTTGAATTCATGCCACTCACTTGGCTGCCCGAGCGCATAGCCAACATTTTTAGCAACATCGAGGCGCGCGTAACAGGCAATGATGGCACACACGTCGACCTACAATTCAATTACAAAGGCCAACCCGTTTCGAGTATTGATTTCACTTACTTCGATGGGCGCGACTGGAGCAACCTATGTAGTGCTAAAGATGGTCGCGGCACCATAGAGTTTGCACAGGGCATGGCACCCGACAATGTGCAACTCAACTTAGAGTATCAATATCGCTCGCAAGCACACATTAATCCTGAGGTGCAAAGCGTACTAAGTGTAGTAAAAAGTTCCCCTCTACGAGGTGCAAGGGTGAGTGTGGCTACGGGCAAACAAAAACCGCTCCCCGAGTCGGCTCCTCTCAAGGTGACAGCTAAAACGGAGCAAAGCCGCAACGTGCAAGCTTATGCTCCCGTGAGCAATGAAAGTCGGTATAGGCAGGTGTTGAGTAGGGTGGTAAATGCCATTCGCACCCACACGCTTGGTTCTGTAACTGATTGCTTTACACCCGACGGACTTGACATGTTTAAAGCTCTCATTGGCTACGGACGGGCCAGAGTACTCAATGCCAATGATTGTGCCCTTTACCAATTCGATGACAATGTGGTGGCTCGCAGCATACAAATGGCTTTTGACTTTAAGCATGGGGTTCGTCGCAACTTTGTTGAGGACGTGGTGTTTACCTTTAACCACGATGGACTCATTGACTGCATAGCCTTTGGACTTGACCGCAAAGCACGCACCGACATTTTAGGCAAAGGGGTGTGGCCCATTGAGGCCAGACAAAAACTGATGGAATTTCTTGAAAACTACAAAACGGCCTATGCGCTCAAACGTCTTGACTATCTGCGCACCATTTTCGACGATGATGCGGTTATCATTGTGGGCCATGTAGCCACTCGACTTGAACGCAAAGCAACCGACGGCATTCAGTACACGGCTCATCGCTATGTGCAACGCACCCAATATAGCAAAGAGCAATACTTGCAGAACTTAGCACGATGCTTTCAGAGCAATGAGTTTGTCAACATTCGCTTTGCCAATAACGATGTACGTAAGGCACGAAAGGGCGAAGAATATGGCATACAAATTAAGCAAGACTACTACTCCAGTTCGTATGGCGATGTAGGGTACCTTTACCTGCAAGTTGACCTCAACGATCGTCACCAACCCATCATTAAGGTGCGCACCTGGCAACCCGAACCCGACCCCGAAGTTGGACTCTACGGCATTGGCAATTGGTAAGTAGAAGTCGTATAGTAATTTGTTCAAGGGTGGTTCTAATCAACTTATCAAAATTATTAGAACCACCCTCAATAATGTTTTAGCCATGATGCGATTACTTTTTTTCATCATCTTTTTCATACCCATAGCCTTACAAGCACAAACCAACCATAAGGCTTGGAAGACAGACTTTGACCAATTCCGCCAAGGCATGTTGCGCCGATACACCGAACACCGACAACGAGTGCTTGATAACTATGCCGACTACTTGCAACAAACTTGGCAACGCTTTGAGGCTTTTAAAGGCGAAAAATTACCCTTCGACCATTCGCCTAAGCCTCATGAGGCCCCTCAAGCCCCCACCTCACCTACCACTCCTGCACCATTACCCACACCTACAATTCCCCAAGAGGATAGTTCACCGCAGCCTACTATTCCTCAACCACCAGCTCCTACCACTCCCCCACGACCTACAGAGCCTGCTCCTACCACACCTTCACCTGCGAGTCAGCCTACCCTGCCTACCCAGCATTTTACCTTTTACGGAGCACAGCTCACCGCCCCTAAGGCTGAGTTTGCACTATTAGGATCTATGGATGAACACGACATTGCACAGGCTTGGCGCACTATGCAAAAGGCAGATGCTAACCAACAAGTGGTGGAGAACCTCATGCAGTTGGCTCGTCAATTAGGCCTGAACGACTGGTTAACCATCGAAATGGTGCGCACTTATGTTGATGCGCTCCTACCCACCCCCACACAATCGACCACACGCATTGTTATGCAGCAATTTGTACTTTCACACATGGGGTGGGATGTGCGTTTGGCTCGCACCAACAAGCAATTGGTGCTACTTGTGCCCACGCAGCAAACCTTTTATAATCAGTCCTATCTTGAATTTAAAGGACAACAATTTTACATATTTAAGGACAACCTAAACCCTATTGATGAAAATAGTACACAATATGCCTCCTACCAGTTGCCCAGTGGGGGCGATGCGGGACGCATTGTCAACCTAATTTTCAATAACAAGGGCGGCCTACAACTGCGTTCAGGCCAAACCATTGAGCGTCACCTCACCGATGGTAGGCTCAACATTAGTGTAACCATTGACAAAGGCATGATGGAGGCTTTGCGACATTATCCGCCCATGGACATTCCGCACTATGCGCAGTCAGTGGTGTTGCCCACCTTGCAAGCTAACTTGTGGCAGCAACTGCGCAGCCAACTAACAGGGCGCACCGAGCACGATGTGGTCAAAGCCTTGCTTCACTTTGCACAATATGCCTTTGACTATGCCACCGATGGCGACCAGCATGGCTATGAAAAGCCCTATTTCATTGAAGAGAACTTTTACTATCCTAAAAACGATTGCGAAGATAGAGCCATTTTTTTGGCCCGTGCTGTTAGCGAACTATTAGGGCTTAAGGTACATTTGGTGCAATTTCCAGGTCATGAATGCACAGCCATTCACTTTAATGACCCCTCAATAAGTGGCACGGGATACAACTACAACACCCTGCAGTACATCATTTGCGACCCTACCTACATAGGAGCCGACATTGGCAACTGCATGCCTAACTACATCAATGTAAAGCCCTTAATTCAACCTTGGCAATAATTACAGGGTGGTTTAAAAAATTATTTCTAACGTGAGTTAGGGATAAGGGCTTGCATTCAAAACAGCAATAGTAACCAAAAGTATCACTGCAATACTTGACATAACCCGTTGGCGGAATTTCAGGTTAACGGGTAAACAAGTTGACAAGTTAACAAGTAAGTATGCT
>URDV01000204.1 GCA_900546605.1 uncultured Prevotella sp. | reverse complement strand
CTTGGCAAACTTACCTGTTAACCCGTTAACTTGTCAACTTGTTTACTAATTCCGCCAACGCGTTAAAATCTGTT
Source organism: uncultured Prevotella sp. (assembly GCA_900546605.1). Classification (GTDB taxonomy): domain Bacteria; phylum Bacteroidota; class Bacteroidia; order Bacteroidales; family Bacteroidaceae; genus Alloprevotella. The sequence goes on along the minus strand of URDV01000204.1, from coordinate 4,371 downwards.
ATTTTCTGCACATTCCTCACTGAATATAACTACCTTTGTCCTATCAGAGTTTCCTCAACACGACACAAAATATAAGCACCTGGTACGAGAAGATATGCGCAACTACTGATTATCAAAACGTTGAATTTTCTGAGGATATTCGGCTAAATATTGAAAATTGGTTCACTGCATACATTTTTCCTCGCCATGGCTATAAAACCTTATCTTTGTCCATTTGGCTTATCGAAAAAATCGTACCGCTTAAAGTGCAATGCTCCTACTATGAGATACGTGAAGAAAGTGAATGGTAAAGTAAAAGCTCTGCATCAAAAAAAGAAGTTCATCCATTCTCTGTATACAACTCAAAGAAACAAGAACACAGGATATTTTTCTGCTTCTCTATGAAGAATAGGTTACTGAAGGTAACATGAAAAATTGTTCTTTGAAAATATTCCAAAGAATGGTATGACTTTTTATCGTTTCACAGAAATAAACCTATAATTATGGAAAAATTTAATGACGTAATAAATAGTGGTCAACTCGTTTTGGTTGACTTCTTTGCTACATGGTGTCAACCTTGTAAAATGATGCACCCTATACTTGAGCAGGTAAAGAGTGTATTGGGCAACCGCATCCGCATCATCAAAGTAGATGTGGACAAGAATGACATAACAGCAAGCCAATACCGCATCCAGTCTGTACCAACGCTAATGCTTTTCCGAAACGGAGAAGTTTTGTGGCGCACGAGCGGCGTAGTTGAAAAAACCGAACTATTGGCAACGCTTGATCCTTTTTTGAAATAGCAAGATAACTTTTCTAACATAGCAATCGGTACGTAGAAAGACTATAGGCATCGTCAAACACAGGAAACAATACAGCGTCTATCTACTCAACAATATCAACAACACACTTTGTCAAAAGTGTTGTTAGTAGGATAACGCAGTTTCTTCATTCCACGTATGGATTGGCGAAACAATAAAAAGCAAGTGGCGGACGTTGAAAAAATGTTGAAGTCGTCTAAAATTTTATGAATAGAATCTTCGTCAGAAAAGTTGATACGACTTCGTTATAAGTATTCTACCAATTCATTACACTAACATGCAACTAAATAAAATACACCACGTGGCCATCATTTGTTCTGACTATGAGCAATCAAAAAAGTTTTACACTGAAGTGCTCGGCTTAAAAATAGTGAGTGAACATTATCGTAAGGAACGTGACTCTTGGAAGGCCGATTGTTGGCTGAACGATCATTATGTCATAGAACTTTTTTCATTTCCACACCCACCCAAGCGGCTTTCATATCCTGAAGCAGCTGGGTTACGCCACCTTGCATTTGAAGTGGATGATTTAATAAGTGCCGTCAACGAACTTGATGCAAAGCACATTGCACACGAACCCATACGAACGGACGAATTTACGGGTAAGCAATTTATTTTTTTCAACGACCCCGACGGATTACCCATTGAACTCTATGCTAAGTAATGAGACTTTTTGCAACAATAAGTGAATGAAGGGTGAACGAAATGTGAATGGTTATGATTTCATTTGCATTCTCTAAGGGAAAAGTTTATCTTTACAACCGCAACAAAAGGCTGGCCATCGTTCAAAGATGACTCTCACCTTGCACCCCACCTACCCACTCTCAAGGGCATACTCCCTTAACAAATAGGCATTAAGGGTGATTCTAACTATTCTGATAAGTTGATTTGCACCCTATCAGAATTTTGGAGTATTAAGTAATGGTAAAAAAATAATTTGACCAATTTTTAAAGTTAGTAATGATATGAATTAAACATGTCTTTTTGTCGCTTTTGAAACCTTCGCTCAGTCACATAGCCCGCGCCATGCTCCTTCGTTCTAACTTAAAAATCGGCTAAAGACACATGCAAAAATTGCTCAACTTATTCTTTTACCATTACTAAAATCAGATTTTTTAGAACCACCCTTTATTCATAAAAAGCAAATCGCAGCAAGAGGCTTTGCACAGAAAGAGCATCACAAACTGGGTCACTCAACACATTCAACGAAAACGAAAATGAAGAAGACAGCCACCAATAAGCAACAAGCGTATGTTGAATTGAGTTTGTTTCCTGAAGAGGAAGCATACATACCCACCAACACTGCCACAAAAAATAATGAAGATGATAACTCCACAAAAGACACTACGCATGACTTCACCCTGCTGTTTGAAAGACTTTCAAAGTCTGCTTTCCGCAGTCGCTTTCACCTTTCAAAAAGCGACAAGGAGTATATTGCTCAAAAGGGGTTAGCCACCATACGCCAACACGCTGAGGACTTTGTGGCCAAACGGTTAGCTCCAGCCTGCATTCCTAACGATGGCAAACAAACACCCATGAAAGGGCATCCTGTGTTTTTAGCTCAACACGCTACTGGGTGTTGTTGCCGTGGTTGCTTTTATAAATGGCACCACATTGCTGCTGGCAGATGGCTAACGAAAACTGAACAGCAATATGCCGTAGCCGTACTCATGGCTTGGATTGAGAAACAGTTAGGAAACAGTGAACATTCATGCAGCACACCATCTGAATAAAAATTATTATATCATTTTAAAAAAACACTTGTTTTTTTTAAAAAGAAGCATATCTTTGCGACAGATACTAACAAAAACTTTTACCAAAGCATTCTAATAATACATGCAGAATGCTTTCTCTTAATAACCTAATTTTTTGGCTTATGAAAACAAAATATTTTTTTACAGCTACTCTCTTTGCCTTAGCACTATCAGCCTCAGCACAAGTAGAATTCCTTTACACCAATTTTGGTCGTAACGTCATTTGCCGTGAAAAAAAATTATTCTGGATGGATGGTGATGATGACCCTTGTTTCAACATTGTAAACTATAAAAAAGTGGGTAACAAAGAGACGTTCAACCTAAATCCCAAAGAGGCGGGCGATGACAAATACAGTGTTAGCATTACGCTAAAAGACAACAAAGCTGTTAGCATAGTGATGAAGGGTTCATGCACTTATACATCATCTGTGTCGGTAAAAACTGAAAAAGAGGTTGACAGCGATTTGGCCAATTACTTCAGAAAGGAAGCTGGATATGCTCCTACCACTTCAGTAGCTAATGTGAGTTCCGTTTCTAACAAGGGAAATGTAAAAACAAATGATACGAAAGATGCTGTAGGCACCATTAAGCAAACCTTTGGTAAAGTCAAAGGCTTGTTTAAAAAGAAGAAATAGCGCTTTGCTCGAATTTTAAGAGGGTGTTCTATAAAGAAGTGTTTTGATGGGTAAAATACCTTCATGATTCAGTTTGATCGTTTTTATTTATAGCTCTTGCTAATTTATAGAACTCCCCTGCACTGAATAAAAGACTCAAACTATGCGGTAAATGACCAAGACTTTCATTGGGTTGTTGTGCATGAGTTTGAGCGTCATGGCTGGAGTGTGCAAGATGTGTATCTCGGCAACCCCATGCGACATGATGAAAAATACTTGCTCATCAACCAAGGTTTTTCACGCAAGCAACGCTTGACGCCTTACTTCAACCGCCAAATGTTGTGCAAATGAGAACAAAGTCAAACCTGTTTGAACTTTGTCGAGTGCAGCCAACATTTGTAAAACAAAACAACGATGATCTTATTCTTGCCATACAAAGTGCAGGGGGGGAACGCGGTCGGAACGGCTTTCGTAAGAAAAAGTCCACAGAGAAAAATACCGAATCAGAGGAGGACTTGTTGGAGCATCGCACCGATAGCACAGATGCTTTTGATACGCTGTATATCGGGTGTGAGAAGTTCCCGCAGCATGATTTTTATGGGGAATTTGTGGGTGGAGTGAGAAAATATGAACCAAGAAGGCCCACAATCTTTGTAAGATTACATGAGCCTTCTTGATTTTTTAAGCTTTTTGCTTATTATTAAATAATCTCTCTAAAATCTTTTGGATGGGCTTTCCGAATTTCGGTCCAAGAATACCAGCCAATATCGGAGGCAAAATGTAAGTAATTATAAACGCTAATATTTTCATAAAACCTTAAATTAGTGATGCAAAAAAGCGACATATGGCAAAGGTAAACATAAAATTTGGAACAATCACTCCTTTGGGAGCAGCATTAAATTTTAATGATGAAGTCACATTATCTTGTGCTATTTCAAGTTGTGAAAAGTCTACATCTGAATATTTTTTCCCATTGGTTTATTAAAATTCCAACTTTGTTAACCCAGGGCATCGCTACGCTTGCCCTGTGCTACGTTCTCCATTGGCCTTTCAGGCTACACTTGCTATGTCTGACATACTCCATAACTGAGTTTAGTACCTATGAAAAGAGAACATAGTACTCAACCGCACTTAAGTATAGACACCTGACTACTTATTTATTCGTTTAATTCGTGTGATTCGTGTTCGTCTTAGAAACTACAG
>URDV01000203.1 GCA_900546605.1 uncultured Prevotella sp. | reverse complement strand
GTAAAGCATACTTACTTGTTAACCTGTCAACTTGTTAACCCGTTAACCTGAAATTCCGCCAACGGCTTATTTCAGCAATTCAACAAACTGTTTTGCCTCGTCCATGCTTAAGCAGAGTGGCGGCAACAAGCGCAGAATGTTGGTGGATGCAGCTCCCGTAAACACATGTTGGTCGTGTACCAAGTGATTGCGGAAGTCCTTAATAGGCATGTCATACTCTATGCCTATCATGAGTCCTTCACCTCGCACATCAACTATGTGTGGATTCGTTTGCTGCAGTTTTTTGAGTTCGCTTATTAAGTAAGCACCCACCTTAGCCGCATTCTCAATCAAATGTTCCTGCTCCATTACATCGAGCACAGCTAAAGCAGCCGTGCATGCTAAATGGTTTCCGCCAAAGGTGGTGCCGAGCATGCCATAAGTAGCTTTGATGTCGGGCGAAATGAGTACTGCACCCATTGGGAAGCCATTGCCTATGCCCTTGGCACAAGTGATGATGTCAGGACGTACGCCTAAATGTTGATGGGCAAAGAATTTGCCTGAGCGCCCATAACCACATTGTATTTCATCGCAAATGAGCAAGGTGCCATTTCTGTCGCAAGCAGCGCGCAACGCTTGCATAAACGCTGCGGTTGCCAAGCGTATGCCACCAACTCCTTGTATGCACTCTATAATGACTGCTGCCACATCGCCTTTGGCTAACTCAGTCTCAAAAGCTGCAATGTCGTTAAGGGGCAAAAAGGTTACATGCCCATTGGCATTAATAGGCGCTACTATTTTGGGATTATCAGTGGCCTCAACTGCTAATGATGTACGACCATGAAAGGCTTTACCCGCAGCTAAAATGCGCTTGCGCCCCGTATGGAACGAAGCCAACTTCAAGGCATTTTCGTTAGCCTCAGCACCTGAGTTGATTAAGAACAGCTGATAGTCGGGGTAACCACATGCCTGGCCCAAACGATCGGCCAACTGCACTTGCAACTGGTTGATAACAGAATTGGAATAAAAGCCTAATGTGTTGAGCTGACGAGTTAGCATGTCAACGTAGTGTGGATGGCAGTGTCCGATGCTAATAACAGCATGTCCACCATAAAGGTCAAGGTAGGATTGCCCCTTGTCGTCCCACACGTGACACCCCTTGCCACGTACTATATTGATGTCGAAAAGTGGATAGACAGGAAATAGATTCATGTATAAGATGATTTTGTGTTGTAAACAAGTGATGTACTAAAAGGCTACAGGTTTAAGACGTAATCCAGTGTCCTCTTCTAAACCAAACATAAGGTTCATGTTTTGCACGGCTTGTCCTGAGGCGCCTTTTAGCAAATTGTCAATGCACACACTAACAAGCAGTTTGTCGCGATGGCGCTCAGCATGAATTAAGCATTTATTAGTGTTGACCACCTGTTTCAAATCAATGGGCTTTGACACATAATGCGTAAAGGGGGCTTCGCTATAAAAATCACGATAGTAGCTTTCAATCTCCTCAATGGGGGCATCACATTTTATCACCTCAGTGGCAAATATGCCACGCGGAAAATCACCTCGGTAGGGAATGAAGTCAATTTCGCTATTAAAGGTGGGCTGCAACTGACGCAACGACTGTTTTATTTCGGGCACATGTTGGTGCTCAAAAGCCTTGTATATGCTCATGTTGCCTGTGCGCCATGAAAAGTGAGTGGTAGCTCCAGGCTTTACACCTGCACCCGTTGAACCTGTTATGGCGTTTACAGCTATTTCGCTATCGGGCAGCAAACCTGCCTCTGCCAACGGCAGCAAACCTAATTGTATGCAAGTGGCAAAACAACCAGGGTTAGCCACGTGCAAGGTATTCTGTATTTGCGAACGATTCAACTCGGGTAAGCCATACACGTAATCATTGTCATCGGCAGCCAAGCGAAAGTCTTGTGCAAGGTCTATAATCCGAACATCGGCTGGTATGTAATGTTCGGCCAAGAATTGTGTGCTTTTGCCATGTCCAAAGCAAAAGAATACAACGTCTACTTGGTCAAAGGGTAATTGATCGGTAAAGCGTAGATCCGTTTCACCATACAAGCCTTCGTGTACATCGGTAAGCAAATTGCCTGCATTGCTTTCGCTATTAACAAACACGATTTCAGCTTCTGGGTGATTGAGCAGTATGCGGCATAGCTCACCAGCAGTGTAGCCTGCGCCTCCTATTATTCCTATTCGTATCATTATTATTCGTTTTAAGTTTTGAGGCTATAAGTTGGGTTCTAACAAGAGTAGGTAAGTAGGTATTCAAAATTTACCTTATAACCTCAAAACCCACGTTAGCCTCAATACTACTCATCACCTTGGTGGTTAGCATAGAACACACGGAGCGGAGTGCTGAGCACCTTAATAAAGCCTTTCGCATCCTCGGCAGTCCAACCCTTTTGAGTTTCGCCATATTCACCAAACTTAGTCTTTACCAAGTCATCGGGGCTATCAACCCCAACCGTGCTGAAACCAAGAGGACGAAGTTCGAGAATGGCAGTACCATTAACATAACGCTGCGATGAAGTAAGCATAGCCTCAATATCACGCATTACGGGTTCAAGGTATTGACTCTCATGCAAAAACATGCCATACCAATTGGCTACTTGATCCTTCCAATACTGTTGCCACTTTGACAATGTATACTTTTCAAGGAAACGGTGTGCACCAATAATCAAGGCAGGAGCTGCAGCTTCAAAACCTACACGTCCCTTAATGCCAATAATGGTGTCACCCACATGCATGTCACGACCTATACCATAAGCCGCACCAATCTCTTCCACCTTGCGAATGGCAGCAATAGGGTCGTCATAACGTTCACCATTAATAGCTTTAAGTTCACCCTGTTCAAAGGTAAGCTTAAGCTGTTCTGTTCCCTGCTTAGTTACTTGTTTCAAATAAGCAGACTCTGGCAATCCTTGTGCCGAATCAAGAATTTCACCACCACAAATGCTGGTACCCCATATGCCTACGTTGTATGAATACTTGAGTTTGGTAAAGTCTGCCTTAAAACCATGAGCGTTGAGGTAGTCAACTTCCTCCTTACGGCTAAGGTTACCATCGCGCGTTAGGGTAATAATTTCCATGTCAGGACACATTACCAAAAAGGTCATATCGAAACGCACTTGGTCGTTACCCGCACCAGTGGAACCATGTGCTATGGCATCAGCTCCAATCTCCTTAGCATAACGAGCTATGGCCATTCCTTGGAATATACGTTCTGATGACACTGATATGGGGTAAACATTGTTACGTAACACATTGCCATAAACCATAAACTTTAGGCTCTTTTCATAATACTCATGTGTTACATCAAGCGTTACGTATTCTTTGGCACCCAACTTATAGGCATTTTCTTCATTTGCCTTGAGTTGTGCTTCGCTAAAGCCTCCTGTGTTAGCACAAGCTGCATAAACTTCGTAACCTTTTTCTTTGGCAAGGTACATTACCGTGTATGAGGTGTCAAGGCCGCCACTAAAGGCGACAACTACTTTCTTTTTCGACATTTTAAATGGGGTGTTAAGTATTAACCCACAGGTTACCACTGCATGATTTTGTGGAGTGAGCAACAGGCTTTATTCGTTTACACTCATGCAAAAGCACACATTAGCCTATGGGCTTGAATTAAGGATTAAGGATGACTGAATATGGAGCAAAAGACCTTAGTAACAACAACTAAGCCTCATGGCTCTTAATAAAGTCGAGCACATCTTGCGGTATTTCAACGGGCAATGGAGTATTAGGATGATGGGCTGGGTCGAACAGCATACCCGTGCATACACAATACTTACGTTTGGTACGTGCCAACACATCACAATTGATGCAGCAAGGAGCATCGGGGGTGCCACAACCTTTCCAATATTCATCGTCCTGTGTGAGTTCGGAAAAGGGCACTGGCACATAACCTAACGAGGTGTTAATGCGCATTACGGCTCCCGAACTGGTAAGTCCAAAAATTTTGGCTTGCGGCCAACGAACACGGCTCAACGAAAATGCTAAACGCTTAATGCGAGTGGCTAAATGATGACCACGAAACTTGGGCACTACTATCAAGCCCGAATTGGCTACATAGTGTTTATTCTCCCAACTCTCAATGTAGCAAAAGCCAGCAAACTCTTCACCATAAAGGGCTATAATGGCCTTACGCTCCTTCATTTTAGTGGCAACATATTCATGTGTTCGGCTGGCAATGCCCGAACCGCGCACCTTAGCGGCGTCAGTAATTGTTTGTAATATTATGTCAACGTACTTTTCGTGACTTGCATCAGCCACCACAACTTTTATGCCATCGTCGTATTCTTCCATATTATTAGTTTAGTAAGTTATTTTTCAGTTTAGGTGTGGGGCGCCCCACTTAATTTACTCATGTTTTGCAGCGTGAATGTTAAAGTACCCGTTGGCGGAATTTTAGGTTAACGGGTTAACAAGTTGACAGGTTAACAAGTAAGTATGCTTTACACCACTTATTATGTTAAAG
>URDV01000202.1 GCA_900546605.1 uncultured Prevotella sp. | reverse complement strand
AATAGGAACCGCCGTATGCCGAACGGCACGTACGGTGGTGTGAGAGGTCGGTAAACATGAAAGTAGGAGATAAACACCTATGATTAGTGTTTACCTCCTACTCGATTGCATAAATTAAGATGGGTCGCGTAAAAATAGCTTATTTCTTAAAAAAAACTTTGTATAATAGCATTATGTTACAAATATACTTACTATATTTGCACTGTGATAACAAACGAATGCTTTTGGCATACATAAGTTATTAAGACGCGAAACTAAACAACAGAAAAGATTATGTGTGGTATAGTATCAATATTCAACATAAAGGAACAAAGTTCAGACTTACGCAAGAAGGCTCTCGAGATGAGTCGTAAGATACGACATCGTGGGCCTGATTGGAGTGGCATATATTGTGGCAAGCATGCCATTTTGTGTCATGAGCGATTGTCTATTGTTGACCCTCAAAGCGGTAAGCAGCCTTTGTTTGCGCCCGACAACAAACAGGTGTTGGCGGTAAATGGTGAAATTTATAATCATCAAGAAATACGTAAACGTTATGCAGGCAAATATGACTTTCAAACGGGTTCCGACTGTGAAGTTATTTTAGCTTTATATCGCGACAAGGGTATTCATTTTTTAGAGGACTTGAATGGCATATTTGCTTTTGCCCTATATGATGAAGAGAAGGATGACTTTTTGATTGCACGTGACCCCATAGGTGTCATACCTCTTTATATAGGTCACGACAAAGATGGCAAAGTTTATTGTGCATCAGAGTTAAAGGCTCTTGAAGGATATTGCGATGAATATGAACCATTCTTACCCGGCCATTATTATTTAGGTTCTGAAGGTAAAATGGTGAAATGGTATAAGCGCGACTGGGAGTCATACGACAACGTAAAAGATAATTCAGCCTCGGTACAAGATGTACATGATGCGCTTGAAGCGGCCGTAAAACGTCAACTCATGTGTGATGTGCCTTATGGCGTGTTGTTGTCAGGTGGTTTAGATAGTTCGGTAATATCAGCTATCGCTAAAAAGTATGCAGCCCATCGTGTGGAAACGGGTAGTACGCAAGATGCTTGGTGGCCACAACTTCACTCATTTGCTGTTGGCTTGAAGGGGGCTCCAGACTTGGCCAAGGCCAAAGAAGTGGCCGACCATATAGGCACGGTACATCACGAAATTAACTACACCATTCAAGAAGGATTAGACGCTGTGCGTGATGTAATCTATTTTATTGAAACCTATGATGTAACAACAGTTCGTGCTTCAACTCCTATGTATTTGTTAGCGCGTGTTATCAAGTCGATGGGTATAAAAATGGTACTCTCGGGTGAGGGTGCTGACGAGGTATTTGGTGGCTATTTGTATTTTCATAAAGCACCTAATGCAAAGGCTTTTCATGAGGAAACGGTACGTAAATTGTCAAAACTCTATTTGTATGACTGCCTACGTGCCAACAAGAGTTTATCAGCCTGGGGTGTCGAAGGTCGTGTGCCTTTTCTTGATAAAGAATTCCTTGACGTGGCTATGCGCTTGAATCCCGAGGCCAAAATGTGTCCTGGTAACACAATAGAAAAGAAGATAGTTCGTGAAGCATTTGCTGATATGTTGCCCGAGAGCGTAGCATGGCGTCAGAAAGAACAGTTCTCAGATGGCGTGGGATATTCATGGATTGATACATTAAAAAAGATTACTTCAGAACAAGTAAGCGATGAGCAGATGGCACATGCTGCAGAGCGTTTCCCCATAAATACACCTATGAATAAAGAGGAATATTATTATCGTTCTATATTCGAGGAGTATTTCCCCAGCGAGAGTGCGGCTCGAAGTGTGCCCAGCGTGCCAAGTGTGGCATGTTCTACAGCCGAAGCTTTGGCATGGGATGCTTCATTTAAGAATGTAAATGACCCAAGTGGACGTGCTGTGGCAGGTGTGCACGAAGATGCATATAAAAAATAGTGTTTGAAAAAATAAATTTTGTCTGTATTTTATTACAGACGCTCTCAACCAACTAATGTGACTTGACTAAACTTATAAATGTTATTTTGGTTGATCTGTCCGCTACACATACACCAACGGGTGCTCCCTGTGTAGCGGATTTTCTTTATTGGAGCCATAAGATTTAGCTCCGTTGGTACTCAACAGCCCATGAGCATGTTTTGGGGAGAGAAAGCTATAGTCCCCCCAATAAAATGACCTTCTTTTACATCTCGCGCAGTAGATGCTTGATGGCACTTAGGGGATGATAGAGTAGCATACGTGGACCTGCCCATGCCATTATTGTTTTGATCTGTTGCTTCATGTCAGACTTATAACAATGTATAGCACATTTTTTACATGTGCCCTTTTCGTTACCAAAGACACATTTTGAAAGGCGATTGTGAGCGTAGTTTAATAACTCTTGACAATGGGGGCAAAGATGTTCATTACCTTCTTTTTTATAACAATATAGTCGAATCATTTGTTCTACTACCACCTTTTCTTCTTCAATTCTTGTCATGCTATGGGTATTAAAATGAATCCACTCTCGCGCTATAAGCCTTATAGACGAGGGTGGATTCAATAACTGTTACGTACTAAAAATTGATTGTTAGGGATGTGTTGTAATAGGTATACTCCTTAAATGCTTTCAAATCCATTCTCCTTTGTTAGGCGTTCAATCTCAGCACCTTTATAGTAGTGCTTCAAGATGTTTGTATACGGATAACCCTTTCCAGCCATAACGGCAGCACCTATTTGACAGAGGCCTACTCCGTGTCCCCAACCTGCACCTATAAGTAGAAAGCGAGCGGGGATGTCTGTTGTGGGGTCAACATCATGACGCTCAACAATAAAGGCTGAGCTATAAAGATGACTCTCAGAGAGTAAACGGCGTATTTCAAGTTCTTTGCCAACAACCAAACTACCTTGCGTCCCCACTATACGCAAACGTATCAGTCGGCCACTAACACCACGTTCAACGGGTTCAAGCTGAATGATATCGCCCAAGTTTTGTTCCGTACGCAGTTCAATTAAGTGGCGGACTTGTTGCTGAGTGAGTTCTACTCTCCATCGATAAAAGTCGGCCGTTTCTTGATCATAGTTGTTCAGCACTTGTGAGAGCAAATGCACATCGTGTGTGTTACAAAATGCACTCGGAGTGCTACGTATCCATTTTTCGGCATTATCTTCATTCGTTAGGTCTGGAATTTGGCCAGCTGTATCATCGCGAACTGCTTGCAAATAGTCGTAATCGTTGTCATTCCAGCAACTGCTATAAAGTTCGCTTACACCACCACAACATTTTGAAAAGCGTGCATCGCACAAATGCCCATCGTATGTTAGCACTTCTCCTGCGGTTTCATTCACAGCCTGTTTCACCTGAGGCAAAGTGGCACGCGTAATGCCTTGATAACGTTGGCAATGGTCATCGGCACAAACATCATAAAGCGTATGGTCTGACCGGTCATGCCATTTTATTACTTCGCCAGGACGGTGTATAAAGTTAAAGAAATCGCTTGCTCTGCCTTCGCCCTCCATTCGATGAAGCATTTGACTATATACCCAGCTGCGTGACACTACAGCATGCGTTTTAAGCAAACCTAATGATGAGGCGGCATTCATTTCAGATGAGATAACACTTTCAAGGTAAGCTTCAACTGGTAGCTCATTGATAACAACCAGTTTTTCTTCATCAACAATCAGGCGCAAAATTCCCTTGAAGGTTTGTTCTTGTTCGCGTTCCCAATGAAAGCCTATGCCAATGGTTACATGTTTAAGTGTGAAGGACTCCTTGTTCTCATCTTCAGGTATGAAGCATAGTTCGCTATACATATTGCCTCGCCATTGTATAGCACCATCCACGCATTCGGCTATCTGATCATCGCTAACGGTTTCACCTTTAGCCAAATAATTACCATTCAGTATGAAATGCACCTTTTGTGTGTGCATAATGCCCACGGTGATATTACGTGCAGCTAATGATTTTAGTAGGGTTACTTCGCGTTTAGCTGACGAGGTTGTGTTAACAACGATGCGCTTAGGGCCATGCAGTTTGCGAGCTATAGCATTTGTTTCGCTCTCGCTAATAGTAACCTCGCGCAGAATGTTAGCGGCCAATTTGGGCGTGAGCTTATCAAAGTCTTCTTTACGAGGTGTAATCAGCAATCCACCCATATCAATGGCTCCAGGACTTACCAAACATTGGTTTTTGCCCTCGGCAGAGTAACAGTCTGGCCGATGTTTTTTACGAACGAAAACAATCGTAACGATATAATCAGAGGCTGTTGGCCCTCCCTCTTGTCTCCATGATAGTATGTTTACATCTGGTTCCTCGCGTTTGTTCTCTACGGGCAATACACTCATGAGTTTGTTCAACAATATGGGACTCTTTTCGCACGGAGGACCTTGAATAACAAATGCAGGACATACATAGCCCTTTAGGAGAAAAATACCACCCGTTTTTGAATCGTAACCTAACTCTTCTAAATCAGCTTCATCTTCCTTTGTTGAGGGGTA
>URDV01000201.1 GCA_900546605.1 uncultured Prevotella sp. | reverse complement strand
AGGCATACCATAGGTATTAGGGAAGAGTTTCTTAATTTCTTCCTGATCGCCCACTCTCTGATTGGGTTTACCCTCCTTAATGCTTACATTACCACGCAAGCCTGCGGGCAATTTAGGCTGATAAGAGGCACGTGCAATCTGCAATGCGCTTTTTTCCATAAAAATGTGATAATTAATAGGTTTTCTTCTTTTGCTATGTGCGTTGTGAATGGAATGTAACTATAGCCTTTTCATTTGTTTGTTAAGACCAAAATTATTGGCTAACTAGCTCTACTATTCCTTTTGCAAAGTTAGTAATTTATTGTTTTTCGTGCAAGATTTTCACAACTTGTTTTGTGTGCATATGATAAATACAAGTATGCCCGTGTTTATAGTAATGTTGACTACATACACGGGCATACCTATATTTATGTTAGCAAGAGCGGTTATACGCAAAGTTTCGCGTAACACGCTCTTTGCGCAATATTCTTACTTAATGATATCTAATTCGCGGAATACCTTGCTTAAAGCAGCTACTGCACGATCAACCTGCTCTTTGGTGTGAGTTGCCATCAAGGCAACACGTACCAATGTGTCTTGAGGTGCACAAGCAGGCGGAATAACAGGGTTAATAAACACGCCCTCGTCAAAGGCACGTGCTGTAGCTATGAAAGTCTTCTCTGTGTCGCGCACATAAAGGGGAATAATAGGCGATTCGGTATCACCAATTTCGAAGCCCTCTTCGCGGAAACGCTTTAAGGCATAGCGAGTAACATCCCACAATGCTTCGATACGTTCAGGCTCATTCTGAATGATGTGTAGAGCTTCGAGCGCACATGCTGTAGCTGCGGGGGTGTTTGAAGCAGAGAAAATGTAGGTACGTGCGTTATGACGCAACCAGTTGATAATACTTTCATCAGCAGCAATAAAGCCGCCAATTGAGGCCAACGACTTACTAAAGGTACCCATAATCAAGTCAACCTCGTCTGTTAAGCCAAAGTAGTCACACACACCACGTCCTTGACGTCCAAACACGCCCAAACCATGAGCCTCGTCAACCATGATTGTGGCATTGTATTTGTGCTTCAATTTTACGATTTCGGGTAAGTTGGCCAAGTCACCCTCCATTGAGAATACACCATCTACAACAATCAATTTAACGGCTTCGGGAGCACATTTTTGCAATTTGCGTTCCAAGTCAGCCATGTCGTTGTGCTTATACTTTAAGCGTTGTGCAAACGACAAACGGCAACCATCAACAATAGAGGCATGGTCACGATCATCGCAAATAAGGTAGTCTTCGCGTCCCAATAGAGCTGGAATAACACCTGAGTTTACGGTAAAGCCAGTTGAGAAGCAAAGAGCGTCATCTTTTCCTACAAATTCAGCCAACTCTTTTTCGAGTTTAATGTGCAAGTCAAGCGTACCATTTAAGAAGCGTGAGCCTGCGCATCCTGAACCATATTGCTCCATAGCCTTGATACCAGCTTTAATGATACGTTCATCGCCAGGCAAGCCTGTGTAAGCATTTGAACCGAACATCAGCACATGGTGTCCACCCATTTCAACTTCAGTGCCTTGTTTGCCTTCAATGGCACGGAAATAAGGATACACACCTTTGGCCTTATATTCTTGCGGAAGTGTGTACTTCGCTAATCTGTCTTGTAATATTCCCATTTGTGGTTTTATTTGCTTATAAAGAGGGTGGGCAAGTTTTACTATGGCCTATGCTTGCCGTGTCACCTCTTTTTTATTTTCTAATTGCGGACAAAGGTAAGCATTTCCTTTCTATAAATAGTGTTTTTTTTGTAAAAATGCACGTTACGGGCCAAAATGCGCTATTTTTGTTTTGGAAACTTTGATTACAACTGACCATCAGCCATAAACTTACCTATTAAGTTAATGCTACCCCCGAATGTTAAGTAGGTAAGAAGGCAGTTGTTTGCTTACATTTAAGGCGCATTTGTTGAGATGCACCCCCAAAAAGTGCAACTGCATGATAAAAAAGAGGAAGCCTCACCATGAAAGTAAAACTTTTTCAACTTTCATTTTGCGTTGCGCTCGCCTTACACTATCTTTGCACACAGAAAGTATTACTAACTTAAAACACCCCTTTGGTAAACATCATGGATTTGGATATTCTGACAGCAGTATCGCCTATTGATGGCCGTTACAGAGCTAAAACTGAAGACTTGGCTCCTTATTTTTCAGAATACGCGCTGATGAAATATCGTGTACGCGTTGAAATTGAGTACTTCATCACTTTATGTGAACTTCCCCTTCCACAATTGAAGGAGTTTCCACATCATCTTTTCGACACATTACGTGGTTTTTATCAGAACTTTTCTGAGCAAGATGCTGCACGTGTAAAAGAGATTGAGAGCATCACCAACCATGATGTAAAAGCTATTGAGTACTTTATTAAAGAGCAGTTTGACAAAATTGGCGGGCTTGACTCTTTTAAGGAATTTATCCATTTTGGTTTGACGTCACAGGATATTAACAATACGTCATTTCCCTTAATGCTCAAGGAGGCTACGCACCACGTATATTTGCCCTTGCTGCAAGAGTTAATTGACCAACTCAACACATATGCTGAAGAGTGGAAAGACATTCCTATGTTGGCCAAAACCCACGGACAGCCTGCTTCGCCTACTCGTTTGGGCAAAGAGGTTAAAGTGTTTGCTTATAGATTGGAACGCCAAGTTGAATTGCTTAAAGCTTGCCCTATGACAGCAAAGTTTGGTGGTGCAACTGGCAACTTTAATGCGCATCATGTAGCATACCCCGAATTCGATTGGCGAGCTTTTGGTCGTAAGTTTGTAAGCGAAAAGCTTGGACTGGAACGCGAGGAATATACTACGCAAATAAGCAACTACGACAACATGGCTGCCTTGTTTGATGCCATGAAGCGCATCAACACCATTGTTATTGACATGGATCGCGACTTTTGGCAATACGTTTCAATGGAGTACTTCAAGCAACGCATTAAGAAAGGCGAGGTAGGCTCAAGCGCCATGCCCCACAAGGTGAACCCTATAGACTTTGAGAATTCTGAAGGTAATTTAGGACTTGCTAATGCCGTGCTCGAACACCTAAGCCGCAAGTTACCAATTAGCCGTTTGCAACGTGACCTTACGGACTCTACCGTAATTCGCAATATTGGCGTCCCCATGGGACATTCGCTCATAGCCTTTAAGAGCTCACTCAAAGGCTTACGTAAGTTGCTCTTACACGAAGAGAGTATACAACGCGACCTTGACAATTGTTGGGCAGTTGTGGCAGAAGCCATACAAACCATTTTGCGACGTGAAGCTTACCCACACCCTTATGAAGCGCTCAAGGCTTTAACACGTACCAATGAGGCTATTACTGAAGAAAGAATTCATAACTTTATACAAGGTCTTGAGGTAAGTCCTGCCGTGAAGGCAGAGCTCATGGCCATTACACCACATAATTACACGGGTATGTAATTAGGTTTATTCTATAAATTAGTTGTAAGTAAGTGTCCAAAATTATTTTTCCAGTTTGATCGTTTTCTCAGCTAATTTATAGAAATCCCCTTAGAGTTTATAGGTAGGTATTCAGCCTTTGGTTGATTAGCTTACCTATAACTCTTTCAACCCACAATCACACAAATGCATTCGTGAGAATGCCAGTAACTATTCACAAAAACATACAACAACCATGAGTGAAGATTATTACAAGAGCAGCGATAATAGCCGAGATGGTTACAAGTCGCAAGGCGGAGCCAATGGTGGCGGCCGCTACGAAGGCGGACGTCCAAGTCGTCCACGTTTTAACCGCGGTACCTCACCCGCTAGAAGTAGCTATGGTCAACGTAGTGAAGGCGGATACACTCCACGTTATAATTCAGACAATTCTCGCTCTTATCAAAACCGCTATGAAGGCGGTTATCGTCCACGTTACACAGCTCCTCGTGAAGAGGGGACAGGCTACTCTCAAGGTAGCAACAACCATTGGGATGGTAAGTCGCGCTATGCACAGGGGGACAGAACTATGGGGGGATATGGTAGACAACAAGGGACTGGCTATCGTCCTCGTTACAACCAAGGCTCTAACTATGGAAACGAAGGCGGTAGTGGCTATCGTTCTAGCAATTACCAACAAGGTAATGGAGGCTATCGCTCAAATGGTGGTGGCTTCTATCGCGCGGGGGCATCTAATGGCGCAGGCTCATCATATAGCCGACAGTCGCAACGTCGTGGAGCATATGACCCACACGCAAAATATTCGCAAAAGAAAAGACTTGAATATAAGGAGGAAAACTACGATCCTACCGTACCCATGCGCTTGAACAAATTCTTGGCTAATGCGGGAGTTTGCTCACGTCGCGATGCTGATAAATACATCGAGGCAGGTGTGGTAAGTGTTAATGGAGTAGTCGTGACCGAATTAGGTACTAAAGTATTACGTACTGACGAGGTAAAGTTTCACGATAATGCCGTAACTATAGAAAAGAAGGTATACGAGATCGGAAGAGCACACGTCT
>URDV01000200.1 GCA_900546605.1 uncultured Prevotella sp. | reverse complement strand
TACAAGCTATCTCAGAGCAAAGTCGTATTGTGCGCATGCCACTCAATCAGGTAGGTTTTCAGAGCAAACTTACAAAAGCCATTGTAAACTTTGAGCAAGAGTTTGAGCGTCGCCCCTCAGTTGGCGAATTAGCCGAACTACTCGACACGGATGTAAGCAAAGTTCAAGAGGCACTTGGCACAAATGGTAAAAAAGTGAGCGTAGATGCTCCTTTTGCCGAAGACGATTCGAACTGCTTGATAGACATCATGACAGACGACAGTGCTCCTGGTACTGATAACCAAATGGAAAAGGAGTCGCTCTCATCTGACCTTGATGCAGCCTTAAAGTCACTTAATGACCGCGAGCGTCAAGTACTAAAGATGCTATTCGGCATTGGACGTAACGAAATGACGGCTGAAGAGGTAGCTAACACTCTCAACCTCACACGTGAACGTGTACGCCAAATTAAAGAGCGGGCCTTACGCCGCTTGCGCGAAGCTGACAACATTAAAATTTTAATGAAGTATTTGGGTTAAAAAAATACCCCACTACAATACTCTATTTTTTACTGCGAGGATTCTTTAAATCAGAGAATCCTCGCTTTATTTTTATCACACATTATCTATATCTTCTCAGACTTTAGGCAAAAAACCTGACAAACTTACCTGTCAACCCGTTAGCCTATCAACTTGTTTACTAATTCCGCCAACGAGTAAAGTATAACTAAGGTTGCAGATATTGTGTATAAGCACAACAAGTACACATAGATAACATTCAAAATTATAGGACAATTCTTACTCCAACCCCAGCTTTTCGTTAGGGGGTAATTTTGAAAAAACTTCCCCGAAGTTCTATTTTACAGAGTTTCGGTGAGAATTTTTATGTTCTTTGAGTTTTATTAGACTGCAATATTTCTAAATAACATTACGAGTCATTCATAAACCAATTCAATTTTCATATTTAGAAAAAATCTTTATTAACTTGCACGAATCAAGCTTCAGTCGAATCCATACAAAACCTAAAATACGAAAATCTAAATCCAGAAATTAAATGAACTGAGCCTATTTAATTGCACCTAACACTTGACACTACCAGTTCACACAGCGTTACTTATTTGATACAAATAAACGAAGGTTTCAAACAATTTGTTAACTTTGCAATCAAATTTGAACCACGAAGAAACAATATACATGGATTTATTCATAAAAAAGACATCAGAGGAGCTCCTGCTTGAAGCTAACAATGAAGGAGGAAAAGGATTAAAACGCGTATTAGGCATGTGGGGACTCATAGCCTTAGGTGTAGGTGTCATCATTGGCGCGGGCCTATTTTCCGTAACAGGCATCGTAGCAGGCGAACACACAGGCCCAGCCATCATATTGAGCTTTGCCATTGCCGCCATATGCTGTGCATTAGCAGGATTATGTTATGCCGAATTTGCATCTATGATACCCGTTGCAGGCTCAGCCTACACCTACTCCTACTTTACGATGGGTGAATTAGTAGCATGGATTATAGGTTGGGATCTTGTGTTAGAGTATGCACTTGCTGCCATGACCGTAAGCATTTCGTGGAGTCGATACTTTACCATTATACTTCATGATATAGGCATTCAATTGCCAACAGCATGGAGTGCTTGCCCCGCTGATGGCGGAATATTCAACCTTCCTGCCACCCTACTCATTGTGTTACTATCACTCATATTAATGCGTGGGACAAAAGGTAGTTCTAAATTCAACGACTTTTTAGTAGTACTTAAAATAGCTGTAGTTTTTATATTCATCTTCATAGGTTTCAAATACATTCGTACTGAGAACCTCACTCCTTTCATACCGCAAAACACAGGTGCATTTGGCGAGTATGGCTGGTCAGGCATACTACGTGGAGCTGCAATTGTGTTCTTTGCCTTTTTAGGTTTTGATGCCATCAGCACAGCCGCTCAAGAAACAAAGAACCCGCGTCGCAACATGCCCATTGGCATTTTGGGTTCACTACTCATCTGCACCTTGCTCTACATCGTTTTTGCTTTAGTCATGACAGGTGTTGTAGACTATCATGCCTATAAGGGAGCCGACAGCATAGCCCCTGCCGCTACAGCCATAGCTCACATGGGAAGCCAAGCGGCCGATGGCAGCATTACTCCAGCTTACCCCTGGCTCAATCGTGGCATTATTATTGCCATATTAATGGGCTATGCCAGCGTCGTATTAGTAACGCTCTTAGGACAGAGCCGCGTGTTTTACTCCATGAGCCGCGATGGTCTACTTCCCCCACTCTTTTCACACCTTCACAAACGTTATCATACCCCTGCTCGAAGCAATGCTCTCTTCATGATTGTCATTGGCTTGTTAGCAGGAGTGGTACCTGCCAGCGTTGCAGGCGAAATGACAAGTATTGGTACACTTTTGGCCTTTTCGCTGGTTTGCATAGGTGTGATTGTTGTGCGACACACGCAACCTAATGCCCCACGTAGTTTTAAAACACCCTTTGTGCCATGGGTTCCTGCAGCAGGAGTGGTATGCTGCGTGAGCATGATGCTCTTTTTACCCGCCGACACATGGATTCGATTGGTTATGTGGATGCTTATAGGATTAGACATCTACTCATTCTATGGCATACGCCATAGCGTTGCAGCAAAGGGACAAACACATCGAAAAGGACAAAGCGTGCTGAGCGGCATAGGCGTTTTCATAGCCATATTATGCGTCATCACAGGCTTTTGGCATCAACAAACGTTGGGTTGGAATGCTTCCACTCTTATGTTTTGGATAGCTGTATTGTTTGGTATTGCACACATTTTCTTTTATCTCGTAAGAGGATTTATGCTACATAAAAAATAAAACACTAAGAACTATGGACTTATTTGTAAAGAAATCAGCTGACGACATATTGCATGAGGCTGAAAACGAAGGCGGACGCGGTCTGAAACGCGTTTTAGGTCCTTGGGGACTGATAGCATTAGGTGTTGGTGTAATAATTGGTGCTGGACTATTTTCAGTAACAGGTATTGTAGCTGGCGAACACACAGGCCCTGCCATTGTCATCAGTTTTGCTTTAGCAGCTATAGCTTGCGCCTTAGCAGGACTTTGTTATGCTGAGTTTGCCTCTATGTTGCCTGTATCAGGCTCAGCCTACACCTATTCCTACTTCACCATGGGCGAATTGGTGGCATGGATTATAGGTTGGGATCTTGTGTTAGAGTATGCAGTAGCATCAGTTGCTATTGCCATTTCGTGGAGCAAATATTTTAGCATCATGCTCTCTGACATTGGCTATGGCCTACCTATTGAATGGACAGCATGCCCTGCCGAAGGTGGGGTGTTTAATCTGCCCGCAGCATTACTTGTAGTGTTCTTGTCTATCATATTAATGCGTGGAACTGCAGGAAGTTCTAAATTTAACGACTTAATGGTTACGCTAAAAATTGCTGTAGTGCTGGCATTTATCATCATAGGCTTTAAATACATCCGTGCAGAAAACCTAACACCTTTCATACCAGCCAATACTGGTGAATTTGGTCAATATGGTTGGTCAGGCATATTGCGCGGTGCCGCCATTGTATTCTTTGCTTACATAGGTTTTGACGCGGTCAGCACTGCTGCTCAAGAAACAAAGAATCCGCGTCGCAATATGCCCATAGGCATTCTTGGCTCGCTCATCATTTGCAGCATACTCTACATGGTATTTTCATTTGTCATGACAGGCGTTGTTAACTATCATGCCTACATCGGTGCTGAAAGCATCGCCCCAGCAGCCACAGCCGTTGCAAACATGGGACCTATGGATGCCAATGGAGTGGTTACACCAGCCTTTCCTTGGTTAAATCGTGGCATTATTGTAGCCATTCTGTTAGGCTATGCCAGCGTTGTGTTAGTAATGATGCTGGGACAAAGCCGCGTGTTTTACAGCATGAGTAAAGACGGACTGCTTCCTCCCATATTCTCACACCTACACAAGCGTTTTCATACTCCAGCTCGCAGCAACTTTTTATTTATGATTATCATAGGTGTGTTAGCTGGCATCGTACCAGCCAACATAGCAGGCGAGATGACGAGCATAGGCACATTGTTTGCCTTTTCATTGGTTTGCTTAGGAGTAATTGTTGTGCGTCGTACACAGCCCAATGCCCCGCGTGGTTTCAAGACGCCCCTTGTACCTTGGATTCCTGCAGCAGGTCTTATATGTTGTGTGGGCATGATGCTCTTTCTGCCTGCTGAAACATGGATTCGCTTGGTTATGTGGATGTTAATTGGCATTGACATTTACTCTTTTTATGGCATTAAACATAGTGTGGTAGGAGGTGGTACCATTCGTCGTCACGGACAGACCATTCTGAGTGCCATTGGTGTTTTCATAGCTTTTCTGTGCATTATTACAGGCTTTTGGCATCAACAAACGGTTGGTTGGAATGAAAGTCACTTAATGCTTTGGATAGCAAGTGTGTTTGGAACGATTCACATTCTATTCTTCTTAGTTCGTGGCTTTAGTAAACATTAAAAATTCTATTGCGAAATATTGGTGTCCGCTAAAACTTTTGTAGGATAGAGAAATGCCCTATTTTTACCGAA
>URDV01000199.1 GCA_900546605.1 uncultured Prevotella sp. | reverse complement strand
TTCAGACGTGTGCTCTTCCGATTATTGAGACGCACTGAGGGCATTTTATACTTTTCGCTCATGTCAAGCGCAAACTTGCGGAATAGCAAAGCAGCATCATCGCCACGATCGCGCAAAGCTGGCACCGAAATAGACACCGTGTTCAACCGATAATACAAGTCCTCACGAAACTTGCCATCCGCTATGGCCTTCTCCATGTTTACGTTAGTAGCAGCCACAATGCGCACATCGGTTTTACGCACTTCGCTTGACCCTACACGAATGTATTCGCCCGTTTCAAGCACACGCAGCAAACGCGCTTGTGTTTGCAAAGGCAACTCACCCACTTCGTCTAAAAAGAGCGTTCCGCCATTAGCTGCGGCAAAGTAGCCCTCACGTTGCTCAACGGCACCTGTAAAGGCCCCCTTTTCATGACCAAAGAGTTCTGAATCAATCGTTCCTTCAGGAATTGCCCCACAGTTAACAGCAAAGTACTTTTTATTTTTGCGCAAGCTGTGGTCATGAATAATGCGTGGAAAAGACTCCTTACCCACACCATTTTCGCCAACTACCAGCACCGACAGGTCAACTGGAGCTATTTTAAGGGCAATTTCAATGGCACGGTTCAGTGCCTCACAATTCCCCACTATTCCATAACGCTGCTTGACGCGTTGAACCGCTGAATTATCCATGTTAATTAGTTGTTTGCCTACAAAGTTAGGCAATTATTAGGAATGAGGCAAAAACGTATTCCTTTTTTCTCACTTCAATTCATCACCACTTATGCCTAAGGCCGACATGAGCGAATAGCCCAATATTTCTTGCCGAAAGCCTTGCCCCATTTGGGGTTCCATAGCAAATAACGTAATATCCTTACCATCTGTTTGGCTACAGATATTCTTTATGCCTTGACCATAGGCATTCATATCACCTATTATCATGAGTTGCTTTATCTCTTTGGCATCAGCTAACATGGTAAGTGATTGCAAAAAGAATTCATCAAGGCTTACCACCTCCTCTACAGGGAATGCAAACAGACTGAAATGCCCCAACTGGTCGTCAAACGAAAGGCCATTTAAATCCTCGTCAAACTTTGATGGCTGAAAGTTATTAAGAGCTGCTTTATCCTTTGAATGCAGCATATGCACCTGCACTTCATTATTACCAGGACGCAACCCACCATCAAGCGCCACACAATCAAACCAATGGCACAAGTCAGCTGTTGCTACACGGCGGTTCAGCATTCTTTCAAAGTTGACTGTTAGGTCAAGTGCTACCGCATCTAAATAATCAGCATCTACCAATATAACGGCAGGAGCCCATTTTGTTTCTTGCATTTATGCTATAAATAAAGTAAGGAGTTTAATCTTCATCATCAAAATCAAAGTCGTCGTCAATAAATAGGGGCGTATCTTCAGCAAATTCGTCCAATGCACGACGATCTTTCTTAGTAGGACGACCTGTGCCACGTGCTCTACCTACAAAGCCACTAATTTTGCTCATTTCAAGCAACTCGTATTGTTCAGGTGTGGTAATGTTTTCTAACACATCAGGCAACAACTTTGCCCCCACACGTTTCTCAATGGCTTGTTTCACCTTAAAGGTGTATGTTATAGGAGACTTTTTTACCCCTACCTCATCACCCACCTTTACGGTTCGAGCAGGTTTGGCTTGTGAACCATTAATGGTAACACGTCCGTTTTTACATGCATCGGCTGCCAAGGTACGCGTTTTGTATATGCGTGCGGCCCAAAGCCACTTATCCAATCGTGCTTCCATTTCGGCTATTATTACTTATTATTGAACTGATTCATGGCCACATTTATGCCCGACAAGCAAAAGGTTTTTACCGCATCGGCTGCCGTCTGCAAACGTTCATCCATGGTTTTCATTTCCTCTTCGCCAAACTCACCCAACACGTAGTCAACTTGTCCACCTCGAGGAAAATCATTACCTATGCCAAAACGCAAACGAGCATACTTTTGTGTGCCAAGAACTGAGGCAATGTGCTTTAGTCCGTTATGTCCACCATCGCTACCACTTGACTTAAGGCGCAAATGTCCAAAGGGTAAAGACAAATCGTCCACCACCACCAACACACGCTCTACGGGTATTTTGAGTTCATTCATCCAATAGCGTACAGCGTTGCCCGATAGATTCATATAGGTTGAAGGCTTTAACAAGGTGAGTGTTTGATTTTTCACCTTCACCGTTGTTACAAAGCCATAGCGTTTGTCATCGAAGGTGGCATTGGCCGCTGAAGCTATTGTATCAGCTACTCTAAACCCTATATTATGACGAGTTTTAGCATATTCGTCACCAATATTTCCAAGTCCTACAATCAAAAAGTTCATGGACGATACGTTTATTTTATAAAACAAAAAGAGTTAAGCGTTAGAGATTAGCTGCGGCTCGGCCACACCACTCTTTAACGCTTAACCCCTCATTATATTGATTTAATATCAATCTAATTGATGTGCATTTGTTACAGATAAACTTACTCAGCTGAAGCAGCAGCAGCGGCAGCAGCGGCACGAGTCATCTTAACAGCGCATACGATAACCTCCTTAGGAGTTACCATTTCAAGACCTTCGTAGTGGAGGTCACCAGCCTTGATAGTCTTACCAAGTTGAAGAGCTGTTACGTCAACGAACAACTTCTCAGGAATTTGGTTGTACATAGCACGTACATTGAGCTTACGTACCATCATCATCAAGCGGCCACCTGCACGTACACCAGCAGCAAGGCCCTGAGCCTGAACAGGCACACCCATTACGATAGGCTTCTCAGCGTGAACTTCATAGAAGTCAACGTGCAATACGTTGTCCTTTACAGGGTGGAACTGAACTTCCTTCAATACAGCCTTGTAGTCAGTACCATCAATATTGATGTCAATAAGGTAGATGTGAGGAGTGTAGATGAGCTTGTTAATTTCCTTTTCGCTTACTGAGAAGTGAATAGCAACGGGAGCGCCATTCTCATCCTTCTTTTCACCATAAATTACACAAGGAACATTGCCATTCTTACGGATTTCCTTAGTGGCTTTCTTGCCAAGCTCAGTACGTACAGTACCGTTGATTGAAATTTGCTTCATTGTTTTGTTAATTAGTTGTGTTACTCTAAATTAAGTTTTCTGCCTAACAAAGCAACAACGCACCAAACGCTTTACTTTATCGGGCTTTATTCTTGCTTAATTCGCCATCACACTTAAGACATTTCTGCCTGTGCAGGACAAATCGGATGCAAAATTACGATTTTCGGATTAAACAGCCAAAGGTTATATAGCAATATTTTTGTATTCATTCCTAAAACGTCTTCTTACGAAGCTATTAGGTAGACTTTTTATTAAAGGATGGCTCTAATAATTTTTAGAACTACCCTAAAGGCGAACGTAGCATTCCTATCAAATTTATTCAGCACACGGCTGTGCCAATCTATTGAAAGCGCTTACCAGTTCTATGTAAAATTTGATAAGTAGGTATTCAAAATTAGTTGATATGAATGGGGGCAGTTTTTCGTTCATTAACATAGGTTGAAGAGGGAGCGTAGCGGGCTACATGACCTATGGAACCTATATTTATGGGCGAAAGAATGCGCCAAGGCATATCGACTAATTCTGAACACGATCATATCAACTAATTTTAAATACCTACTTACCATCCGTCATGTTTAAATCAGTTCAAGCCTCACCAAGTTCGCTATTCTACCATTCACAACAGCATCACTTTTGCACCGCGCTTGCTTGTGCATATTTTGCAGCTTCAGCAAAAGCGTCCATAAACTTGCTCAAGTCTTCACGATAAAGAAATATCTTATGTTTTTCAAATGCAGGGTGCTGTTCGTCACTTTGTTCTTTCAAACGTTTACTTTCAGTCAACGACAAATAAAATTCACCCTTACGATCACGTTTCACGTCAATATAATAAATTCGTTTTCCAGCCCTTACTGTTTTTGAAAACAAAATTTCATTATCTACTCGCTCTTTATCGAGCTTTGCCTTGTCGTACATACTTTATATCTTTTATTGTTTTTAATGGTTTTAGCGCTTCAAAATTACATGTTTTTTTTGAATACACCAAGAATTGCAATAACAAAATTACAAAATAAACGCTTAAACAGAACAATATGAAAGTATGTGGGTTAATGTCATACAAAATATCACCTACTTAATGAAAGTAAGAAAAGCGACTATTAAAATGCTTACTACAAACCTAAACACACGAGTTCGGGATAAGAAACGCGAAAGACAAATAGGGAAAACGAGCAAAAAAAATTTTCGACTTCTTTCACCCACATTTTACACTTCACTCTCCGAAGCCAGTTTTTTTGTGCTTTTTGATTCAGCGTCCATACTTTCTACCATACTGAGCATTTTCTCCCTCGTTTTAACACTATGACATACTTAGTAATACCCGTTGGCGGAATTTTAGGTTAACGGGTTAACAAGTTGACAGGTTAACAAGTAAGTATGCTTTACACCACTTATTATGTTAAAGCCAGAATGACAAGAAACTTAAAAAGCTCGGCAAACTTACCTGTTAACCCGTTAACTTGTCAACTTGTTTACTAATTCC
>URDV01000198.1 GCA_900546605.1 uncultured Prevotella sp. | reverse complement strand
ACATAATAAGTGGTGTAAAGCATACTTACTTGTTAACCTGTCAACTTGTTAACCCGTTAACTTGAAATTCCGCCAACGGGTAGATACTGGCTATTTTGAACACCTACTTATAAATGGTATGATGTGTTTGATTTAAGTTTTGCTCAACTTAGCCGCTTTCTAAGCAGCGTCAAAAACATCCTAACCCATTGAATTCTATCATAACACATGAACACTACTGATTTTCGTTCATCACTTAACGATTCACAATACGAGGCTGTAACCTATTGCGATGGCCCCCTGCTGATTATAGCTGGAGCTGGATCGGGTAAGACGCGAGTTCTTACCTACAAAATAGCTTATCTGCTACAACATGGCATGATGCCTTGGAACATACTTTCGCTTACATTTACTAACAAGGCTGCTCGCGAAATGAACCAACGCATTAACGATATATGTCAAGATGTATGCGATACAGGTGGCATGTGGAGTGGTACTTTTCATAGCATTTTTGCCCGCTTGCTACGAATGGAATACGAAGCTGCAGGTTATCCGCACGATTTTACCATTTATGATTCTGCCGATTCCAAATCGCTCATAAAGGCCATTACTAAAGAGCTGCAACTTGACGAAAAGGTGTATAAGCCAAATATCGTGTTAGGACATATATCTGAAGCCAAAAATCACCTTATTTTGCCACAGGCCTATGCTGCTGAAAGCACTATTTTGAGTCGTGATAAATCAGAAGGAGTGGCTATGATTTATAAAATCTATACCATCTATCAGCAACGCCTACGTGCCGCGGGTGCTATGGACTTTGACGATTTGTTGGTAAACACTTTCATGCTGCTTCGAGATCGTGCTGACATACGCCAACGTTACGTAGAACGCTTTAAGTATATCTTAGTAGATGAGTATCAAGACACGAATATGGCGCAGCATCAAATTCTGACATTACTAACAGGTGCGGACTCACGCATTTGCGTTGTAGGCGATGATGCGCAGAGCATTTATGGTTTTCGTGGTGCAGATATAAGCAACATTTTAAACTTTCAAAAGCAATATTCTAACACGCGAGTTATAAAGTTAGAGTGCAACTATCGTTCAACACAGAACATAGTGAATGCTGCTAATTGCATTATTAGCTATAACCAGCACCAAATACCCAAAAAGGTTTACTCGGCAGGAGCAGAAGGCGACCCTATTGTAGTGTTCAATGGCGAAACAGACAAGGAAGAGGCTCGCAAAGTAATGATGCATATTACTCGTTTGAATAGCCGTCGTAATATACCATATAGTGAAATAGCCGTGCTCTATCGTACCAATGCACAAAGTCGTGTTGTTGAGGAGGCATTGCAAGGAAGTGGCATACCTTATCGCATTTATGGAGGTTTGTCATTTTATCAACGCAAGGAGATCAAGGACATCTTAGCATATTGTCGTTTGGTGAGCAACCCCAATGATGAGGAGTCCTTTCGACGCATCATCAACTACCCAGCACGTGGCATAGGAGCAACTACTTTGCAAAAATTGCAACTCACGGCTGCAGCCCATGATGTAAGTTTGTGGGCTGTAGCCAATGACCCTGCCACATACGAACTTGCTGTTAACAAAGGAGCATTGTCAAAACTTCAAGCCTTTTGTGAACTGATAGAATCCTTTCATATGCAGCTTGACAAGCTATCAGCCTCTGACCTCGTACGTGACATTATACGTCGTAGTGGCATTGGTATTGATCTAACCTTAGTAAGGTCAGCTGAGAATACTGCAAGGCAAGAAAATGTGGAAGAATTGATAGCTTCTATACAGCAAATGGAGAAGGATGCACGTGATGAAGAAGGCCGCACCCATGTTTCTTTAAGCGAATTTTTATCAACCGTGTCTTTACTCTCTGATGCCGATACTAAGGACGATGGCACTCCTCGTGTAACCCTTATGACCATCCATTCAGCCAAAGGATTGGAGTTTGATGCCGTTTTTGTTACAGGTATGGAGGAGAATCTTTTTCCTAATGCAGCAGCCAGCATGAGCACACGCGAAATGGAGGAAGAACGACGCCTATTTTATGTAGCCGTTACGCGTGCCAAGCGTTATTGTTATTTGAGCTACGCTAACACACGTTTTCGCTATGGCTCATTACAAATCGCTGATCCCAGCCAATTTATTGAGGAGATAGACGCCCCCTATTTGCAACGCACAGATAGTAGGTTCTCTTCATACAATTCCTCTAATAATGGCATGTCAAACTCCTATGGTGGAAGCAGGTCGTTGTATGGAAACAGCGCAAACAATGGTCGTCCAGCCACTCGGTATGGAGCAGGACAAGGTGGTAGCCGTAATAATAATTTTGATAACTTTTTCGGCGCACCTTCTGAGGACGATTTTCGTGCATCTATGCAAGGTGACTATAATGGTCGTTATAACAATTATCAATATAGTGGATCTACCGCTAAGGGATATGGCGAACCAGAGCGTGGCTATCAAGGTTATGCTGACCAAAGTAGTTATACGCATCGAAGATACGACGCAAATAGGTATAATAAGCCCGCTGCACCTCGCATCACAGAGCAAACACCTCCTCCAGGTTTCATACGTACGGGAGTGGTGCGTAAGCGTAATCAGGCATCAACTCCAGCCGATGCTGCAACGCGCGCTACTTGGCCTGATGGAACAGCCGTTCATCATGAACGTTTTGGAGATGGGGTAGTGATAAGTAGTGAAGGACAAGGTGATAATGCAAAGGTAAAAGTCGATTTTGGCGAACCTGTTGGGGTTAAGAATCTCTTACTCAAATTTGCTAAACTGCAACGTCGTTAAGGTGAAAGCCATGCTATCAAAGCAACTGGCTATAAACTGATATCAATCATTATACTAAGTAGGTGTTCAAAATTATTTTCACATAGAAAGCACGTTCTTGGGCACACCCGTTTTCTCCATTATCGGTTACATAGCCAGAGCTATCTCCCTTTTGTTTCCCCCATTATCAGGAGACAGGAACATTCGAATGAAGAAAACATCTGCATCCCGATAACACACTTTTTCAATGTGAAAATAATTTTTGAACACCTACTCATGAATATATTTGTTGGCTAAATTCACAATGTCATCAAGGTTATTTGTGTTAAAAACGCCTGCAAACAATTGCTTTACCATTTCTGGAGCTAGCACGAGTGCTTGAGTAAAGAACTCTTTAAACTTGCTCTTATTATTCATTTTAAACATGACATAAGCCAAATAAGCCGAAATGAGGGGATGTGATTGGCTAATAGGAAGTTTCGCTATGTCGTACCACAATCGTTCAGCATCATCATAGCAATCGTTACTCATGAGTTGTTGCACAATAGTCAGCACCTCGGTATCCTCAATCGTAGGACTGTTAACTGCTTGATGATAAAAGTTTATAGCTGCAGAATTTTTTTTGAACTCAAAAACAATGTTACCTAATTGGGTATAAAGCGTTGAAAGCGAATTGCCTAACATACAAAGTGTAAGCATAGTCTCTTCAGCCCTTGCATAATCCAGCCTTTGAATATACAAATAGCACAAATCATTAACAATGCGCACATGGTCAGGATGCTCAATAGGGCATAGGCGCAAGGCATCTTGCAGAGGAATCTCGGCCTCTTCATACTTTTTTGTAGCATAAAGCTGTTCCCCAGCATACATACGAATACTATAATCATTAGGCACTTTACGCATATACTCAAGGCATAGCTTTAAACCTTTCGTATGGTCGGGAATTGCAAATGTTGCAAAAACCTTTAAACTCATAGCGCGTTGATTGTTCTCATCAATGGCAAGTGCATAGTCGCAACTTTGCACACATTCAACGTATTTTTTACACTTTTGCTGAATATCAGCCAATTGTGTCCATGAGTTAGCATCGTATGGATTCGCATCTACCAATCTGTTGGCAGCTTCAATGCTTTCATTATACCTTTGTGTCTGAAAATAGGCATCGGCTATAAGTTCGTCAACACGAGAACGTAAAGTATAGTTGTT
This sequence comes from uncultured Prevotella sp., assembly GCA_900546605.1. Taxonomy (GTDB): domain Bacteria; phylum Bacteroidota; class Bacteroidia; order Bacteroidales; family Bacteroidaceae; genus Alloprevotella. Next base: position 645 of record URDV01000198.1, on the reverse strand, counting down.
GGGTATTTTCAGCAAGTATTTGAGAGCACGTTGTTGGTAACCATAGTCTAACAACATTTCACCCATGTCAAGGAACCAATCATAGTCATCGTTTTGCATAGTTGCGGGCAAGCAATCGTTTACTCTTTGTTCAGCCTTATCTAAACGTCCGCATGCCACATCCCATTCAGCATAAAAAAGTTGCACATCACGATTTTGCTGGTTACCAATATTGCGTATGATGTTAAGTCCCTCATTCCATTTTCCCATAGCGCGTGCTCTGTACCCTTTCACCACTAACACCTCCTCGCTGTCAGGGTGTAACTTTTCAGCATAGCGCATCAATTGTTCAGCTTCATAACGTTTCCCTTCTTTTTCATAGTACTCCTCGATGTCCATTAATATAGAGGCATCCATATAAAAGTTCTTACCACATTCTATATTCTTTTCGTATTCCTCAATAGCTTGTTTTAAATACTTTTCCATCGTAATTCTTATTTATGAACTAGTCTAAACTTTTATGAAATTCAAGTATTGAACATTCCTCGTCAAAAAAGTTAAGAGTTGTTCTATATATATCCTCCAAACCACCTAAGCAAAAATGCCGTATATAAGTAGGTGTTTAAAATTAGTTTATATAATCATGTTTAGAATGAGTCGATATGC
>URDV01000197.1 GCA_900546605.1 uncultured Prevotella sp. | reverse complement strand
TGTTAAAGTCAGAATGGTAAGAAGCTAAAATACTTGATCAATTAACCTGTTAACCCGTTAGCTTGTCAACTTGTTTACTAATTCCGCCAACGCGTTAGCATATACTTACCTACCATTCGTATTTAGAACTTTATGTTCTCAACTTTTTGTGTGTGGTGAATAGGCATGCAAAGCAAAAACAGGTGAAGTAGCTATTTCATCTTTTCAATAATGAAGAGAGGGAAAGGCGACTTCACCTGCTTTCAATTTGTTTGTTAATAAGAGCAAAGATTACTTCACTGGATTCTCTTTGCAAAACTGCTTTGACAGTAACGAAAAAAAGTCAAACTCAAGGATGGTTGAAATGCGAGCAAGCATGTCGGTGTCCATGTGTGGCTTTTCAAATATTTTGTACACATTGGTTCGACTACAAGCAAGCGCTTCGGCTAACCACACCACTGTGTGGCCCTTTTCGTCAAGCCGGTTTCTGATCTCCTGGCCTACGTGAATGTTCATGAGTTAATTTGTTCTTTTAAAGGTTGTTGTTTGGAAATAAAAAATTTTATTAATTGCAAAGTTGCACTTTTTTACTGAATCTTATATAATAATAGTGTATCGTATAGAGCGACAATGGAAATATAAGACATAAAAAAGGTATAATAGATTATTTGTTTTAGACGATTATTGTTATTCGCGAGGCCGTGAAGTCTGCTTAGGATAGTGATAAATTAATTCATGTTTCGGATTTAGCATGTAGTCCGAACTCGTGCGATGTGTAGGGGGCTTAGTGCAAAAACATACTTCGACATATATTTTTATGACAGACTTAAACATGTTTTGTTTCACTTTACTCTTTATGTTATACGAAATTTAGATGTTTTCTATATGTCTAAATTTTTTTGAGGTGCTAAGCACCCAACATAAAGCACAAGTATGGGCTACATGCCAAATTCTAAACTTGAATAAATTAACTGAAGTCAGTTTTGCAAAAATCTGCGAGTGAGAGTTGTAAAAACGGCTAAGCTGAATCAAAAAGAATGTTCATCAAAAAAACTAATTTATAGAATACCCCTATAAATAATCAGTCACGAAAAAGCTAATAAAGCCGTGTTAATGCGTAACTTTGCACATTAAAATATAACACTTAACATTCTATTCAATGGTATTAAACTACATTTGGGTGGTCTTCTTTGCCATAGCCTTTGTTATAGCTGTGGTAAAATTGGTGTTTTTGGGCGACACTGAAGTGTTCCCAGCCATAATGAATTCCACCTTCGAAAGTTCAAAAACTGCCTTTGAAATATCATTAGGCCTTACGGGGGTACTCTCGTTGTGGCTCGGTGTGATGAAAATAGGCGAAAAGGGAGGCGTAGTAAATGCTATGGCGCGCGTGTTAAGCCCTGTGTTTAACAAGCTATTTCCTGAACTGCCCAAGGGGCATCCCGTTTATGGAAACATATTCATGAACATTGCGGCTAACATGTTAGGACTCGACAATGCCGCCACACCTTTAGGTTTAAAAGCCATGGAGGGGCTGCAAGAGTTGAACCCTAAAAAAGATACGGCATCGAATGCCATGATTATGTTTCTTGTGCTAAACACCTCAGGACTCACACTCATACCCGTAAGCATCATGGTGTATAGAGCACAAATGGGAGCTGCACAGCCTACCGACATATTCATACCCATACTCATTGCCACCTTTGTTTCAACCTTGGCAGGTATTGTTATTACCAGTTTGTTTCAGCGCATTAACCTATTTCAGCCCATTCTGTTGGCTACATTAGGCGGAATGTCGGTAGCCGTAGCTGCCATCATATGGGGCTTTAGCCAACTTGATAGCACCATGATGAACCTGGTAGGCACCACCACAGCCAACGTGCTATTGTTTGTTATCATCATTAGCTTTATATGTGCAGGTGTGCGCAAACACATCAATGTGTACGATGCCTTTGTTGAGGGAGCCAAAGAGGGGTTTAGCACAGCCGTGCGCATTATACCTTATTTAGTGGCAGTGCTGGTAGCCATTGGCGTTTTTCGAGCCTCGGGAGCAATGGACTGGCTTATAAATGCTATAAAATGGTGTGTGGGACTAACGGGCTGCAATGCCGACTGGGTAGGTGCTTTGCCAACAGCCTTGATGAAACCTTTATCGGGTAGCGGTGCACGTGGCATGATGGTTGATGCCATGCACACCTATGGTGCTGACTCATTTGTAGGACGACTGAGCTGCATATTCCAAGGTTCAACTGACACAACTTTTTACATATTAGCCGTTTACTTCGGTTCTGTGGGCATAGCCAAAACTCGTCATGCTGTGGCATGTGGCCTATTGGCCGACTTAGCTGGCATCATTGCGGCCATTGCCATCTGCTATTTATTTTTTGGATAAACCAGATTCATTCATCAGTACATCTATCACACCAGCATATTATCAACAAGAATATGGCAAATATGAAATCATTGGCCAAAGATACGGCCATTTACGGAATGTCAAGCATTATCGGTCGATTCCTCAACTATCTGCTTGTACCACTCTACACAGCTAAAATTAGTGCTGCCAGCGGCGGTTATGGTGTTATTACTAATATGTATGCCTACACGGCACTATTGCTTGTAATACTCACCTACGGCATGGAAACCACCTTTTTTAGGTTTGTCAATAAAGAAGATGAGGATTCGCATAAAGTGTACACTACCGTTTTAGCCATGGTAGGCTGCACATCGTTGGTGTTCATTGCCCTCGTATTTTTATTTATACAGCCTCTCAGCCATGCCATGGGCTACGCCAATCATCCCGCTTACGTGTGGAGCATGTTTGTTACCGTAGCTATTGATGCCTTTCAGTGCATACCCTTTGCTTACCTACGTTACAAAAAACGCCCGTTAAAGTTTGCAGCCTTCAAACTGCTTTTCATTGTGCTCAACATTGCACTCAACGTTATTTACTACGTTGTGCTTGGTGGCCATGAGGTGGGTTATGCCTTTTACATTAACTTGGTGTGCACTGCCTCAATTACCTTCTGCTTTTACAAAGAGCTCAAAGAAGGCTTCACAGGCGAATTTGCTACTTGGGCTGAAACCAAACGATTAATGAGCAAAATGATGCGCTACAGTTGGCCTATATTGGTATTGGGCATTGCTGGCATTCTGAATCAAACGGCCGATAAAATTCTCTTTCCTTATATATATAAAGGTACCGATTCGCACTCTCAACTGGGAATATATGGTGCTGCGTCAAAAATAGCTATGATTATGGCCATGATTACGCAGGCCTTCAGATATGCCTATGAACCATTTGTGTTTGGTAAAGCTAAGGACAAAGATAGCCGCTCTACTTATGCCGCAGCTATGAAATATTTTTTAATATTCACGCTATTAGCCTTTCTCGTTGTAATGGGCTACATTGATGTGCTACGTCACATCATAGGACGCGACTACTGGGATGGCCTGCGTGTGGTACCTATTGTTATGGCTGCCGAAATTTTGATGGGTGTTTACTTTAACCTTTCATTTTGGTACAAACTCATTGATCGTACCATTTGGGGGGCTTGGTTCTCAGGCATAGGCTGCATCGTACTCATAGCTGTGAATATTATATTTGTGCCCCAATATGGTTACATGGCATGCGCATGGGCTGGTTTTGCGGGCTATGGTACGGCCATGTTGCTGAGCTACTTTGTTGGGCAAAAGTACTACCCTATAAACTACCCGCTTAAGAGCATTGGTGTATATGTAGCTATCACCTTGCTATTTTTTGTTATTATGCAAGTGGCCGAGGTTTACGTTCACAGCATGGCTCTGCGCTTGCTTATTAACACAGCTTGCATTGTGCTATTTGTAGCTCACACGGTACACTACGACTTTCCGCTAACTAACTTACCCATTGTTGGCAAATACTTTAAAAAGTCAAAATGATGCAACATAACGAAACGACCTTGTCATGCGGTTTACGCATCATACATGAAGCTTCAGCCTCACCTGTACTTTATTGTGGCTACGTGGTGTGTGCTGGCACACGACATGAAGAGAAAGCAGATGTTGGCATGGCACACTTTATTGAACACATGACCTTTAAAGGCACACAACATCGTCGTGCCTGCCACATCACTAATGGATTGGAACGTGTAGGGGGCGACCTAAATGCTTACACCAGCAAACAAGAAACCATCTATTATGCTACTGTATTAAAGGAAGACTTTGCACGAGCAGCCGATTTGCTCACCGACATTGTGTTTCATAGCACTTACCCTCAAGCTGAAATTGACAAAGAGGTAGAGGTTATTTGCGACGAAATTGATAGTTATAAAGACTCTCCTTCTGAACTCATATTCGATGAATTTGAGAGCCTGATGTATCCCGCACAGCCTTTGGGACGCGACATTTTGGGGTGTGCTGAACGTTTGCGACAATACACCACAGCCGATGCTATGCGCTTTGTCCATCGTTATTATCGTCCTGATAATGTGATATTTTACGTTTATGGCGATGTACCCTTCAGCCGTATTGTGCGTACCCTTGAGCGTTTGTTACCCGCCACAGACTATGCAAACCTGCCGTCTTTTACCCCCATAGTTACGCCTCAACCGCAACCACAAACAATGCAGAACGAACGTGTGGTAGCACGTGGTACACACCAAGCACACGTTTTAATAGGAGCACCCACCTT
>URDV01000196.1 GCA_900546605.1 uncultured Prevotella sp. | reverse complement strand
ACGCTCTTCCGATCTCGAAATGACCGAACTCCTTCACTTGCTTGAAGGACTCGACGACTTTAGCATTGAAAGCCAAAAGGCTGCCGTTGATGCTTGGGCCGCAAGCACAGGCGTAAAGCCCTGGAATCCTTGGCGCGTTGCCCTTGTAGGCACCGGCAAAGGCCCTGACATGTATGAGCTTGCTGCTTTCTTAGGTAAGGACGAGACCTTGCGCCGTATGCACGCGGCTCTTGAGGCGCTTGCTTAAGTTCCCTCTTGCTCACCCCTGTGCATCAGCGCAAAAAAGCATAAGTAGGTGTTCAAAAATAAAGTTGAACACCTACTAAGTAGGTATAACACAAAAAAAGTGAAGGCGTGTACTCATTAGCCATCTACCTTATGATGTTAGGCTGCAACATAGCAGCCTTGTTCAGTCGCAAAGTGCGCACCATGATGCGTGGCCATCGCGACGCATGGCGCATACTACGACGTCAAATTGGCACCGACCGCTACGTGTGGTTTCATGCTGCCTCACTCGGCGAGTTCGAGCAAGGACGGCCTTTGATGGAGAAGTTGCGACGCGAACATCCCGAAAAGAAAATTCTGCTCACCTTTTTTAGTCCCTCAGGTTATGAGGTGCGTAAAAACTATGCTGGAGCCGATGTCATTTGCTATTTGCCCTTCGACACCCCCTTCAATGCTATCAAGTTTGTACGTTTAGCACGGCCCGAAGCCGCCTACTTTATAAAGTACGAATTTTGGCGCAATTACATTGAGGTGCTACATCGCAATCAAGTACCTGTTTACTCTGTTTCGAGCATATTCCGTCCTGGCCAAATATTCTTTCGTTGGTATGGCCGCAACTATGCCCGTGTGCTACAACGCATGACCCACCTGTATGTGCAAAACGAAGCCTCCAAACAGTTGCTCCACACCATAGGTGTTGACCAAGTGAGTGTGGTGGGCGACACGCGTTTCGACCGTGTTATTGACATACGTCGTGCTGCAAAGCCCCTGCCTCTTGTTGAGCGTTTTGCTGGTTGTTGGCGAGTGATAGTAGCTGGCAGCTCATGGCAACCCGATGAAGACATACTCATCCACTACTTTAATACCCACCCTGGGGTACGTTTAGTGCTCGCCCCTCATGTGGTGAACGAGGATCACTTGTTGCAAATAGAGCAAAAGTTACATCGCCCCTTTGTGCGCTATTCAGCCGCCACCCCCAAGAGCGTGGCCGAAGCCGACTGCCTCATTATCGACTGCTATGGTTTGCTATCGAGCATTTATCGTTATGCTACCATAGCTTACGTGGGAGGAGGTTTCGGTGTAGGCATACACAATGTGCCCGAAGCAGCTGTTTATGGTGTACCCGTCATTATAGGCCCCAACAACAAAAAGTTTCGTGAAGCTCAAGCCCTGCTGCAATGTGGCGGATGCATTGAGGTGCACAGTCAGTCTGATCTTGATCACAGCCTTGACCACTTACTCTCTGACAAAGAAGCACTCAGCGCTGCCGGACAGGCCGCAGGCCATTACATAGCAGCCAATGCAGGCGCTGTGGATAAAATAATGAATTAGTAACGCGTTGGCGGAATTAGTAAACAAGTTGACAAGTTAACGGGTTAACAGGTAAGTTTGCCAAGCTTTTTAAGTTTCCTGTCATTCTGGCTTTAACATAATAAGTGGTGTAAAGCGCATACTTACTTGTTAACCTGTCAACTTGTTAACTCGTTAACCTGAAACTCCGCCAACGGGTATTAGTAGGAAAAGGTTTTTTCCCCTAAGCGATGAGTCTTCAAGAAACTGTTGCCTATTAGCTCATAGCCGCACTACAGTTCACCTTATTCACCACATGATAGCATGAAAATACTCCACATTAACACCTCCGATCGTGTGGGCGGAGCCGCCATAGCGGCCCTTCGCTTGTTGCGTGCCCAACGCAACCAAGGCCTCGATGCACAGTTGCTTTGTCGCGACCGCTCGCTGCCACTCAGTCAAACTGAGGTGATGAACCTAAAACGCACCCCCTTTGTTCGCTCCACCAAGGCTCTCGATAGGTTAAGCATACTCTTGCACAACGGCTGTAGCACCCACAACCTGTGGCGCATTGACACCGCGCAAGTAGGCAACGACATAACTCGTTTAAAAGCCTTTCGCGAGGCCGATGTAATACATATGCATTGGGTAAACCAAGGCATGTTGTCGCTCAGCAACATAGCGAAAATTATCACAAGTGGCAAGCGTGTAGTGTGGACACTTCACGACATGTGGCCTTTTACCAGCCTATGCCATCAAGCCGCAGCGTGTCAACGTTGGCGTGCCGAGGGCTGTGGTCACTGCCCATTGCTCAAGCACCCCAGTGCTAACGACCTCTCAGCAAAGGTTTATGCGCAAAAGGCTAAGGTGTATGCCAAAGGCCATTTCACCGCAGTGGGGTGCAGTCATTGGTTAGCTGACTTAGCAGCAGAGTCGCCCTTGTTCAAAGGGCAGCAAGTGGTGAGCATAGCTAATGCCCTTGATACCCAAAAATATGCTCCAGCTGGCACCTTAGGCTACCCCAATCAGGCACAGGCACGTCAGCAGTTAGGGTTATCCACCACTCATCGCATACTACTCTTCATGGCCCGCGATGTGGCCGACCCCAACAAAGGCATTGACTACTTGCTGGCAGCTGTTAAGCAAATTGTTCAGCAAGCCCCCGATTGGGCCCAGCAGTTGTTAGTGGTGATGGTGGGACTTAATAGCGAACGTTATGCAGCCGCTTTGCCCCCTGTGGTGCAAACCAAGAGCATAGCTTATGTTGAGAGCGACAACCAGTTGCGCTTGCTCTACCAAGCAGCCGACATGCTTGTCATGCCTACACTCATGGACAATTTGCCCAACACCATAGCCGAGGCCAGTGCCTGCGGACTACCCACTGTAGCCTTTGGTGTAGGAGGTGTACCTCAAATGGTCGAAACGGGAGTAAATGGCTATTTAGCTCAGCCCGCCTCAGTCGACGACCTAACACGGGGCATTTTATCATGTCTCACCACCAACAGTCTCCTGTCTATGCAACGCAATGCACGCGTGCGTGCTGTTAACAATTATAGCGAGAAGGCTGTTGTTGAAGCCTACTTGAAAATTTATCAAGGTTAGCCGCGCTTGTTCCTACCATTTTCGTAGAATACAAACCCTGTCGAGTCAAACTCCAACCTACGCACATAGTAGGCTGCTCAGCATTTAGGCTCGCACCACGTCTGACCCCACAACCCCTTAATCCTTTTATTTTGGAACACCCTGACCCTGTGGCGGCGCAGCCCAAGTTTACCATAGCCACCGTCACCTATAATGCAGCCGCGCTCATTGAGCGCACCATACAAAGTGTTGAAGCACAGAACTATTCAGCCGTCGAACACCTCATTGTTGATGGCAATTCGCACGACGACACTTTGGCTCACGTACACCATTATCAAGAGCGAAATAGCCGTGCTGCTATTCGCCACGAAATAGTGTGTTGTAGCGAACCCGATGATGGCTTGTACGATGCCATGAACAAAGCCATTAATATGGCCACTGGTCAGTACATACTATTTCTTAATGCAGGCGACGCCTTAGCCGCCCCCGACACCCTTGAGTGTGTGGCACAAGCCATCATGAAAGCACGTCATAGTTCACGTCAAGAGGTATGGCCTGCTGTAGCTTATGGCGACACCTTGCTTGTAGACAATGCAGGCCATGTGCTCGGACCTCGTCGTTTGCGCCCGCCTCACCACCTTACTTGGCGCTCGTTCAAAAACGGCATGTTAGTGTGCCATCAGGCCTTTTTTGCCAACACTACCTTGGCTCGCCTTTATCATTACGACAGTCGTTACCGCTACTCAGCCGATTTTGATTGGTGCATACGCATCATGCGTCATGCTGCTCGTCATCATTTGCCCATAGTCAATGCTGAGTGTGTTATAGCCCATTATCTGAACGAGGGACTTACTACGCGTCATCACAAAGCCTCGCTCAAAGAGCGTTTTCGTATCATGGTGCGCCATTATGGTTGGGTTACCACATTGTTCAAGCATGCCCAGTTTGCCTTGCGCAATCCCAAGCGTAAATTGTGAGCAAAACCTCATTCCACACCTGTCAAGTATGAAAACGGATGCTTATAATTACGCCACGGGTTTGTGTTCGCGCAAAGAATATTGTGCCAGCGAAATAACCGACAAACTATTGCGTCGCGGCTTTACGCCCGACGAGGCAGCTGCCACCATTGAGCGGCTCGAGGCTGAGCGTTACATCAATGCCGAGCGTTATGCCCGTGCCTTTGTGTCAGATAAGTTCCGATTTAGCCATTGGGGACGTATCAAAATAAAATATGCCTTGCGTATGAAAGGCATTGACGATCAACTCATCGAAACGGCCTTAGCCGAGGCCATTGATGCCACAGAATACGAACAAGTGCGTCAAGCTTTTATAGCCGACCGCATGGCCAAAACCAAAGGGCGAACCCCTTATGAAATACGCCAAAAGGTAATGCGAGCTGCTTTGGCCCGTGGTTTTGAGGTGAGCGACTGAGTTCATTCTTTTTAGTTTTGAGGTTATAATGTTCTTTAGTAATGTTAGTTTTACCCGTTGGCGGAATTTCAGGTTAACGGGTTAACAAGTTAACGGGTTAACAAGTTAACGGGTTAACAAGTTA
>URDV01000195.1 GCA_900546605.1 uncultured Prevotella sp. | reverse complement strand
AGGGTGTTGTTAGTTGTAATAGGTCGATATCTGCTATAGCTTACAGCCATATCTAGATGAGACAACTTTTTACATTTAACTATCACATTTTGAGGACGTTACACACGAAAATTGGACGCGTTAAGTATTCCGATTTTGAACACCCTACCCCATAAGCCCATAACTCCTTTAGAATCATAACACATTAGCCATGTGCTATGGCATATTCAAGTATGGTGTCAACACCGCGTTGGTAATCGGTCGATGTAATATCAATTTTCACATCTGGGTCAATGCCCATTTCAGTTATCTCATGCTCACGATTGTACATGGGGCAAGCTGAAAAACGAATGTTCCAACCATTGGGCAGTTCGGCATTGAAGGGCATGCCAGCTCCTCCGCCTGTGCGGTCCCCCACAATGGTTACGTGGGGCAAACCCTTCATAAACATCACAAATGAATTGGCGGCACTATAGGTGCGACGATTGGTAAGCACATACACCCCACGCTGCCACCTAAGTCCTGTAAAAGGTTTCACCCGTATGGGTTCAGTTTGTGAAAAGTCATTGTGTCCCGTGCCTGTTTTATGACACATATACCCCATAATGGTTTCATCATTAATAAAAAGCGAAGCCAACTTTTCGGCTGAAGTTAACATACCACCCCCATTGCTTCGCACATCAATCACCACACTATTACAAGTAGACAAGTAACGCATCATTTCATGCAAATTGCCATTGCCAAAGGCATAAGCAAAACTATTGCAACGTATGTAACCTACATTGTTACGCAATATACGATATTTTAGCACACCTGCTTGCTGATAATCTTCGCTGCGTCCCAAATATATGCGTTCAAGCGAGTCGCTTTGATTCATAGGGTAGTCGTCGAACCATCGGCCATAACGACTCACATCGTGAGCTGCCGACAGGTTGACATGGCCATCACGCAACTCATATGTCATGTTTGATAACACCTCAAACAGTTGTTTGTTGCTCATTTGCTCTGATATGCGGAGCTTGTAAGTTTCGCGCACTTGATTCCAGTCAAGCCCATAAGCTTGCTTTTTATAATCAAAAAAGCAGTAATGCTCATCAAGCACACGCCACAAGCTCTCAAAGTTGCCTTGACGATTATTGTTGGGTACATCCTCTGTAACACAAGCTGTGAGCAAAAACAGGGGGAGAAATAATAGTAGGAGATGTTTCATAGTCGTTGCAGTTTACGTACAAAACCTATCATGAAGGTGTTGCGCCAAGCATGGCGCTTGAGTCCGCCCAATTTACTTTGTCGCACATCGGCTTGATAACCTATGCTCACACGTGCTCTGCGAATGGGTAACACCACCCCCAACTGCACACGTGCCGACGGACAATTGCCCATGTGTGTAAAGTGAATAATGCCTTGACTATGGCCCAAACTAAATATTTCGTAATACGATTGTCCATACTCAGGCGAGAACTGAATGCCCATCATTTGTGCGTCAACTTGCAGCCTTACACTTGCCTCGTGCTTAAAAAAGCGGAAGTAATAGGTTCCCAAGCCCGAAGCTAACAAAGCAGTTCCCAATCGGCCTTGTGCAGGGTTGTTGCCATTGCGAGTGCTATAAGTAAAGCCACCCGATGCCTCCACCAGTCCACCCACTGCCCAACGCCAATGTGATGAGGGGTGCCAGTTGTAATGCCATCCGCCCGCAAAGGTGAGTTCGGCATCCATAAACTTGCCATCATCCGTAGGCGACTGAGCATAAGCAAAGTGTCCACCATAAAGTGCTTGCACCGTTACTCGGCCTTTTCCCCAATGAGCCATACGTTCGGTGTGATGGTTCATGGCCAAGTCTGTGCCCTTGTAGGTTAAGGGAGACAAATAGGTGTCGAGCAAGCTAACTCGTCCCACGCCCCACTCTGTTAGTGTAGCTTTAAGGTGTGGCACCGAATCGGTGTCAACCCTTTGCGCCTTGACCACCACAGGAGCAGTCAAGGCGCAAAGCAGTAATATTATGATTGTGCGTACGTTCATGATGTAATTGGTTAACGGGTTAACAGGTTAACAGGTTAACGGGTTAACAGGTTAACGGGTTAACGGGGTAACGGGGTAATTGGTTAACAAGTTAACGGGTTAACGGGTAAGTATGCTATACTCTACTTATTATGATAAGGTCAGAATGGTTTGAAGCTAAAATCCAGGACTTCAGTAAAAATAGACAAACTTACCCGTTAACCTGTTAACCCGTTAACCAAGAGAACCATTTTATTTACTCTTTTTCAGTCCTTTGTAAGCCAAGAAGGCAACCACCAGCACAGCTGCAACAAGCAACACATAACCTATTTCGTGGCTATACTTCATGGCCAACAAGTAAACGTCGTTGGTGCTTTTTACAGGCGAGTAACGATAAATGCCCCAACCTATGAGTGCCAACACCGAATTCCACACACCAGCACCCAACGTGGTGTAAAGCAAGAACTTGTCGAGTCGCATACCCGCCAAACCTGCTGGTATGCTGATAAGCTGACGCACCGCAGGCACTAAACGTCCAAAAAAGGTGGAAGCAGCACCATGGTCACGAAAGAAAGCCTCAGCCTTTTCAACACTGGCACGGTCAATAAGGCACATATGTCCTATACGGCTATCGGCAAAACGATATATAATAGGACGTCCGAGCCACTTAGCTAAACAATAATTAACAAGTCCACCCAAGTCGGCCCCAATCGTTGCAAATACCACAACCAACACAATGTTCATGCCATTGGTTGGATCCATAGCCTTCCATGCAGCAGGCGGCACTACCACCTCTGAAGGAAAAGGAATAAATGAGCTTTCAATAGCCATAAACAAGGTAACTACCCAATAGTTTAGGTTTTCAAGCACCCATCTGAAGAGTTCTGCTGAATCCATAATTAAATTAAATAATGTGTGATGTATTTTATGAAGTAGGCGCTCAACATCATTTTTACCACCTACTTAGCATTTCGGTGAGCAAAGGTAGCGTTTATTGTCATACAGAACAAGCAAAGACATGCAAAATGCCGATATTCAACGCATCAATCACCTACACTCACCCCCTAAAGTACGTTATATTCAACATATTTTTGTAATTTTGTAGTCGAAATTATAAAAACAAACCCCATAAAACTTAATGACAAACAACACTGAACTTACGCGCGAGCAGCTCATTCGTCACAAACTCGACTTGCTGTTGCGCACAGGCCAGTTATTGGTTGAGAGTGCGGCCGACACTAACCGCATTATGCGTAACATGAAGCGCACAGCAGCTTTCTTGGGTCTGCCCGAAGAGCACTTACACATTTACGTACAGTTTAACATGCTCATGGTAAACCTAAGCGACAATGAGCACTCTTACACCAAGTTTCAACGTTGCGACAAGCATGGCATTAACATGACCACCATCTCGCTCATTAGCAAGCTATCATGGAAAGCCATACGCGAGGATTACACCATTGAGCAATATGCTGACGAGTTAGAGGCTATTGCCAAGCGCCCACGCAACTACACCCCCGTGCAAGTGGCCATTGGCACAGGCTTTGCTTGTGGCGGTTTCTGCATTCAGTTTGGTTGTGACTGGACGGCTTTCTTCTACGCCTCATTTGCTGCAGCTATTGGTATGTACTTGCGTGGACTCATGTTGCGCAAGGGCCTAAATAACTACATGGGCATAGCCATTGCCGCTTTTATCAGCACCGTTATTGCATGGGCCACTACCTACCTGCCATCATCGTGGACCGACACCCCGCTCCATCCTCTGTTGGCTTGCGCCTTGTTTATTGTGCCTGGTGTACCCCTCATCAACTTTGTTGACGATATGCTCGACAACTACATACAAGTGGGGTTAACACGCGCCATCAACACCTTCTTAATGATTGTGGCCATGTCGTTTGGCATTGCCTTCTTCCTCAAGTTATCTAACTTCGACTTAACAAAGTTCTATACCATACCTATGATTCCGCACAACTCATACATTAGTTATGCGGCAGCAGCAGCCATTTCGGCCATGGGATTCTCTATGATATTCAACATTCCGCGTCGACTGCTTTGGGTGGTAGCCATAGGGGGCATCATTGCCGTGTGCACACGCAACTTTGTCAACCTTGGCCCGTCTAACAACAACATAGGTCTCGACATGGGACTTGCCATTGGTTCGTTAGCAGGTAGCGCTTTAGCCAGTGTCATTGCCGTTAAGGCTGTTCACTGGGTACACGCACCCAACCACGTGTTGTCTATCCCCAGCGTTATTCCTATGGTTCCTGGTGTGCTAATGTATCGTGCCTTGGTAGGACTCATTGAAATGAATGGTGTGGTAGGCGAACTTACCAATGCCATGAAGTTTGGCATGGCTTCAGCCATCACCATTATGTGCATTGCCCTGGGTGTAGCCGTTCCTAACGTGTTTGCACGCCATTGGGTTGCCAAAAACCGCCAACGCAAACTCAAGCAACTCATTGAGGAACGCAAAAAACGTGGCTACTTTGTTGACCTTACTGAACTTTAACAAAAGGTAGATTCTTTAGGTGGGACTAATAAAGTCGTCTAAACTTTTCTGACGAAGATTATATTTAAACGCGTTGGCGGAATTAGTAAACAAGTTGACAAGTTAACGGATTAACAGGTAAGTTTGCCAAGCTTTTTAAGTTTCTTGTCATTCTGGCTTTAACATA
>URDV01000194.1 GCA_900546605.1 uncultured Prevotella sp. | reverse complement strand
TTGTCAACTTGTTTACTAATTCCGCCAACGCGTTATTTTTATTAAGGTTTTTGTGAATGAAGATGATAGTACTACTTTTTCGTCAAGCATTATAGTTAAACGAAAAAAGATATAAAGATACTTTGCCTTTTCTATTATACTACTCTTTCGTCCAACGTATGGTTGGACGAAAGAGATATCTATACTCAATGCCCTTTTCAATCATATTACTCTTTCGTCCAACGTATGGTTGGACGAAAGAGATATCAAGATACCTTGCCTTTTCAATCGTACTACTCTTTTGTATAGCCTATGGCTAAACGATAAAGTCAAACGATATTTGAGGGTAAACATATTGATATAATATAGCTGAGAATATAGTATTCTAAGGCATACAATGCGTATCTACCCTACTATTCTAAACGATTTCATCAAATTGGAAAGGTAGCAAATCGCTAATACTATTAAGCACCAACACTTCGCGCTGCCCGTATAACAAAACGCGCAACGGATGCTTAGCTCGAGTTTGAGCTTCAATTAAAGCTTGTCGACATACGCCACAAGGCGATATCGGACATTGTGTAAACTCGCCATCCGTTCCACGAGCAGCAATAGCTATGGTGCAAATAGAAGCATCAGGATAGGCAGCGTTAGCATAAAACATGGTGCAACGTTCAGCACAAGTTCCTGCACCAAAGGCGGCATTCTCTTGATTGCTACCTGCCATTATCATGCCATTCGACAATTTCACGGCTGCCCCTACACTAAAATTTGAATAAGGTGCATAGCTTGTATAAGTAGCTTTTTGAGCTGCAGCAACCAAATCAGCGTCCTCCTTACTCAATTCGCTCATTGCACACGACTTATAGTTGATTTGAATGGTTTTATTTTCCATCTTACACATTACTTTTATGAGTAATTCAAGTTAACTACCACAAACTTACAAAAGTTTTCGGTATGAGCCACATTCAAAGGCATTTATTTACAAGTTCAATCACATATTTTGTAATACTAAGGTTTCAGCCTTGATTGTTGAATGCTAAAAATCGGTTACACACATCATTTTTGTACACTTTTGCTTTGCATTCTATTCTGATGGCATTAACTTTGCACTCGTAAAAATGATACAATAAACAGTAAAAGTTTAATCAGTTTGCCGAAACGCGGCAGACACAAAAGACGCAAAAAATGGAAAAGAACAAGATGATCGTGATGCTTCAGTACCGCATCCAGCGCTATCAGTCGATGGGCAACGGCACTATGTGCCAAAACCTCATCAGCGAGTTGAACAAATTGCAGACTTCACAAGCTGCTAACACACAGGCTAACTAAGCCTTTCATTTGGTTTGATTTTAATTATTCAAATACATAGAAAACGGACGCAAACTCCTTCATGGTTTTTGCGTCCGTTTTTTTATTAAAAAATGTCCTATTCATTCTGATGAGAAAAAGGAGCACACTTGTCGCCTACTTACAGGTGACTAAGCCTCGTCGTCTTCTTCATCCACCTCAACTGTCTTAGTTACCTTGCGCTTTACCACAGCACCTGTAGCTTTGCCAGCACCACGGAATATTTCGTTCTTACGATCAATCGTAAATGCACGGAACTTACCGCTCACACGCGCCAACTTAGTGCCATTTTTTGTTAGAGCAGCGTCATCTGTAATCCATTTCTCAGCACGACGATCATCGTCAAACTCTCCTGCTGTTACCTCGGGGTCATAACGATAGTGCAAACGTCGCATAGTGGCAGTAAACTTACCATTCTCTACACGGAACACTAATTGATAATAAAAGCGTACACGATGTATTTGCCAATTAGTACGCTTAAAGTACATATACTCCTCAATGCTTGCAGCTATAATACCGCTATCAGGACTAACCTCTGTTATGCGGGCTTGTGGCAACTGATCAGGACCATCAACAAGTTCCTTCTGCACATAGTCTTTCAGTTCTTGCATTAATGTAGCCTTGTCCTTGTTCTTGACAAAATATGTTTTGTCAAACTGCACGTAACCATCTACCATAGGTACAGCACCAGCTAAATAACGCTGCTGCGTTTCAACCTTTCCACGCTGTGCTGCACACGCTAATGGCAAGAGCAACATCAGTAATAGAACGACTTTCTTCATATATATAACTATTATTTGTTTTGTTACACTCAAAAATCTTATTTACAAAGGTTCTTTCTGCAAAGTTAATGCAACCTTTAGTTTATGCCAAACAATATAATAAAAAAAGGACATTACTTTTCAACATCTTAACTACTCTGCTATGCTTTTCAACAATGATGATAGATGATTTAAGACATAGGTAATAAAAAAAATTGATTGTCTCACGACAACCAATCTTTACTAACCTTAAATCTAATACCATGAAAAACATTGCAAAAGTAATGCTTTCAGCGTCACTATGCAAGTGTATTGCAAGATAAATGAATGTTTTTAATATTATTTCAAGCCAACCCGTTCATTTTGTCACTTAACCATTACATTACATAGCATTATCTCTCATTTTACGAAGAAGTTCTCGTTGATGTTCTGTCAGTTGTGTAGGCAGTTTTACATTGTATGTTATAATCAAGTTACCAAACGTTCCATCAGGTTTTTGATATCCCTTACCACGCAAACGAATCTTTGTACCATTCTGCGTTTCAGGTTTTACCTTTAGTTTTAGTTTGCCACTCTGTGTTTGGAGCAAGATGTCACCACCCAACAATGCAGTATACATATCAATACTTACCGTAGCGTGTGCGTCATATTCGTCGGGGTCAACATACATGCGACTTGAGGTTCTACCTGCACGACGCCCTGCAGTTGCCTTGCCAAACAAATCTTCAAAGAATGATGAGAATGAGCCATTACCACTTGTAAACTGACTAAAATCAAAGCCATCATCAGCTCCGCCACCATAATAATAGTGTGTGCCACTTGAGCCTCCTGCTTGATTAGCTTGTTCATAAGCTTCAGCTTGTTGCCACTGCTCACCATATTTATCATATTTCTTTCGTTTTTCAGGGTCAGACAAAACAGCATAAGCCTCATTCAAAGCTTGAAACTTTGCCTTGGCCTTGGGGTCATCAGGGTGCAAATCAGGGTGAAACTGCTTTGTACGCTTCAAGTATGCCTTACGAATGTCGGCTTGAGGAATATCCTTTGCCACACCCAAAATTTTGTAATAATCAATAAATGCCATAGTGTTTAGTGTTTTATTATTGTTACAATACACATTACAAAAAAAATGCCATTCGCTACTACCACAAGCTATTTTATGTGAAAACAACCAACCTTAATTAGGTCTTCACAATTATTTTAAAGCCATTAACGTAGTAACTGACAAGTTTTAAGTACCTTTGCACATTAGATAAGCTACGGGGTTGCTGATTCTCTTTTATGAGTTCCGCCTGATTAGACTGTAAGCCTAACACTTATATAACCCTGTAGCTCCCGCGAAATATGCTGAGCTGTTCTGTACAAAGGGCGTAACTTTTTTGAGAATGATGTGCTGACATTATAGGAATGCTCGCTCTTGCTATTTAAAAGCTCTGGGGCTTGCAACTGCCAAACGCTCAGCCTGATTAGTGCAAAGTTCGAGAATAGAAAGCCAAATTCGAAACTAAAATAAAATAACAAACAATATGTACACAGTAGACGAACTGAACGACAAACTTATTGATCTAGCCTTTTCTGAAGATATAGGTGATGGTGACCACACCACTCTTTGCTGCATTCCTGAAGATGCCATGGGTAAATCACGATTACTCATTAAGGAAGAAGGCATACTTGCAGGTATGCGCATTGCTAAAGAAATATTCCACCGCTTTGATCCCACCATGCAAGTGGAACAACTCATGGAAGATGGTGCACACGTTAAACCTGGGGATGTGCCTATGATTGTTACAGGCAAAGTTCGCTCTTTATTACAAACTGAACGTCTTATGCTTAACGTTATGCAGCGCATGAGTGGCATTGCTACCATGACAAGCAAATACGTTGAACGATTAAAGGGAACCAACACCCGCGTGCTTGACACACGCAAAACAACACCTGGCATGCGTATGCTTGAAAAAGAGGCTGTCAAAATTGGCGGAGGTTGTAATCACCGTATCGGACTTTTTGACATGATTTTGCTCAAAGACAACCATATTGACTTTGCAGGAGGCATAGCCAATGCCTTAGACCGTTGTGCCGCCTATCAAAAAGAGAAAGGACTGCACTTGAAGGTGGAAATAGAGTGCCGATCTTTTGACGAAATCAAGCAAGTAATGGCTCATGGCGGTGCTGACCGCATTATGCTCGACAACTTTTCAGTGGAAGACACTAAAAAGGCGGTTGAACTGATTAATCATAAATTTGAAACAGAATCAAGCGGTGGTATCACCTACGACACACTTCGCGACTATGCCGAATGTGGTGTCGACTTCATTTCAGTAGGAGCACTCACCCACTCTGTCAAGGGTCTCGACATGTCATTTAAGGCTTGCTAAGCAGGTAACACTTTGTTCTTACCCCTTTAAAGCAGCTTTTAGGGTGTGTTTTTTATATTGCTGAACATTATTTATTCTGCTTGACCGCTTTTAAACAGATGTTCAAATAAATATAGCCCCCCTATAACAAATGCTTAAAATGAACGCGTTGGCGGAATTAGTAAACAAGTTGACAAGTTAACGGGTTAACAGGTAAGT
>URDV01000193.1 GCA_900546605.1 uncultured Prevotella sp. | reverse complement strand
TATTTTTACTCGTTTTACCCTATTTTTTACGCAATTCTTATCCCGAACTCGCGTTATATGCTACTTGTGAAATCAAGTGAAATAAAAAAGTTTTCTGATGCCATGAAGAGGTTTGGCCATCTGATTTAACACAAATGAATACGTTTTGAACAAAGTGTCTTAGGGATACTTTACAAAGAATTAATAGGGCAAACGAACCTTCTTTGTTCGTTTACCCTATTTATTTTGGCTTCTTATCCCTAACTCGCGTTATAAGAAACAAACCTTTAGACTGGTTATGACGTTGCTAACAAAGTGAAAGATAGCTATTTATAAGCACAGAGAGATTGACTACTTAAAAGGTTTACGCCAATTGCATCCTTCCTTCCAACGCGAACAGCCATAAGCGGTGTTACCCTTAATAACCTTACCTATGCCACATTGTGGGCACACGCTTCCAGCACGAATAATACGTCGGCGAGGCTTTGTAGACTTTGACTCTGCAGTAGCAGTTGGCGAAGATTGCACTGTGGCTGTGGCATTGGCTTTAGCCTTGAGCGAGGCTATAGGGTCAACAGTCTGCGAAATATGGCGTGCCGAATTATCACGCAATACTTGGGTTACAATGTCCGAAACCATGGTCTTCAGTTCATCAACAAATTGTGTTGCACTATACTCGTGATGCTCTATTTGTCGTAACTTTTTTTCCCAACGCCCCGTGAGTTCTGCACTTTTCAATAGTTCCTCTTTAATAATAGAAATGAGTTCAATGCCTGTGGGCGTGGCAATGATCGCCTTACGCTGTCGACGAATGTACTGTCTGCGAAAAAGAGTTTCAATAATAGCGGCACGTGTTGACGGACGTCCTATGCCATTTTCCTTCATGGCATCACGCAACTCCTCATCATCAACCATTTTGCCAGCAGTTTCCATAGCACGCAACAATGTGGCCTCAGTGTAGAGCTTAGGCGGCTGTGTCATCTTCTGCGTCAAGTCAGGCTGGTGAGGTCCGCTCTCACCATTTACAAAATCGGGCAAGGTGCGTTCAGCCTCCTCCTTTTTATCATCATCATCACTTGAACTACTAATTTTAGCAGCCGAAGGTGGCACAGCACGCCAACCTGGCTCAAGAATGAGTTTACCTGTTGTTTTGAATGGAACGTCGGCAGCCTGCCCCATTACGGTGGTGGTAGCAAACTTGCAGTCAGGATAAAACACGGTAATGAAACGTCGTGCCACAAGATCATAAACATTACGTTCCATATCGGTTAAATTGTTGGCTGGCACACCCGTAGGTATAATGGCATGGTGATCGGTCACCTTTGAACTATCAAACACCTTTTTGCGCTTTAGCAACTGTCCGTTGTTGGCTCGCAGTGGCTCTAACAAGTCGTTATATTGTGCACGGATGCCCTTCAGTATACCTGGACATTTAGGATAAATGTCGTCGGAGAGGTAGGTGGTGTCTACACGTGGGTAGGTAGTTACTTTCTTTTCATACAATGCCTGAATGAGCGAGAGTGTTTGATCGGCCGAGTAACCAAACTTGCGGTTACAATCCACCTGCAACGAGGTTAGGTCGAACAATCGAGGAGGTTGTTCGGTACCACGTTTCTTTTCGACCGATGTAACAACAAAAGGCTCTGTTTTGATTTTTTCGAGTGCTGTTCTACCCTCCTCTTCACTTGTGAATCCACGGCGAGTGGGTGCAGTTGTCTGTTTTTTCTTATCCCCTTCATTGGCCTCAGCATTTTCAGTAGGCAGTTCATCTTCGTTAGGGTCAGCCATGATGGCATTAAACACGGTGTCACGATACTGCGTGGTCAGCACCCAATAAGGCTCAGGCTTAAAGTTGTCAATATCAATTTGTCGACGCACAATCAAGGCCAAAGTGGGAGTTTGCACACGTCCTATTGACAAAGGGGGAGCTCCATATCCACCACCATATTTTATGGTGTAAAGGCGTGTAGCATTCATGCCGAGCAGCCAATCGCCTATGGCACGACACAAGCCAGCCTCATAAAGCGACTTGTAGTCAGCCTGTGGTTTTAATGTGCTAAAGCCTTCGCGAATGCTCTCTTCGGTAAGTGAAGATATCCACAGTCGGTCAACGGGACATGTAACTCCCGCCTTTTGCATGACCCAACGCTGAATGAGTTCACCCTCTTGCCCAGCATCACCACAGTTGATAATACGTTCAGCCTTTTTCATTAAGCCTTCAATCACGCTAAATTGTGTTTGCACGCCCTTATCGTTTTTCAAGCGTATGCCAAAGCGAGTAGGTATCATGGGCAAAGCCCCGAGGCTCCAACGCTTCCACATGGGCGTGTAGTCCTCGGGGTATTTCAGTTCGCAAAGGTGGCCAAATGTCCATGTCACTTGGTAACCATTGCCTTCAAGATATCCTTGGTGTTGCTGCGTGGCGCCAAGTATGTTGGCTATGTCGCGAGCCACGCTGGGCTTTTCTGCTATGCAGACTATCATTTTGTATCTATTATGCGTTGGCGGAATTAGTAAATAAGTTGAAAAGTTAACCCAAAATTCCGCCAACGGGTATCTATTCTATTGGTGAACAATGCGCAGTTGACGTTAAAGTGATGCACTATTGTTCCCTATTATTCTTTTTCGGAATGTTCCTTAATGAAGCTGCCTGAACATTTTTGATAACTTGAAAAGTTATACTGAAGTCGTTTAAACTTTTATGAAATTCAAGAATTAAATTTAATCTTCGTCAGAAAAGTTTAGACCACTTTTTAGACACCTTCTTAATAATCAAATCGCATTTGAGCCGCATCAAAGCGAATGTCCTCATTTTGAAAAAAGGAGGCAATAAATCCTTGTTGAGCTAAAACCTGTGGAGAGCCTATGGTTATGCCATCACTACGTAGTAGCCATAACTTATCACACAGGTGCAAAGCCAATTCTACATCGTGTGTTGAAAGCAAAATGGCCTTGTTCTCATGATGGGCCAACAGCTTTAGCAACCGCAAGGTGTGAACCTTTGTAGCAAAGTCAAGGAACGCAGTAGGCTCGTCAAGTAGTATTATGGGCGTGTTCTGCGCCAATGACTTGGCTATAAAAACACGTTGTCGTTCACCATCGCTCAACGTACTAATGCGTCGATGGGCATAAGCCGTGGTGTGTGTCAGCTGCATGGCACGCTGCACTAATTGGTGGTCGACAGCCGACTGATTGGTAAACATTTGCGCATAAGGTATGCGTCCCATGT
Source organism: uncultured Prevotella sp. (assembly GCA_900546605.1). GTDB lineage: Bacteria > Bacteroidota > Bacteroidia > Bacteroidales > Bacteroidaceae > Alloprevotella. The sequence goes on along the minus strand of URDV01000193.1, from coordinate 1,455 downwards.
TCACCACATCATGTGCAGTAAGTGCATCAGCTTCAACACGTTGCGTGAGCACTATGCTTATGTTTTGTGCCAACTCGCGTGCTGTGTAATGGGTCAAAGGTTTGCCATGGCACATTACGTTCCCTTCTAAGGTTGGTTGTAGTCCTGCTATGGTGCGCAGCAAAGTGCTCTTGCCACAACCATTAGGTCCTAATAGCGCAACCAAGTCGCCTTGTTGTAAAGTAGCATTTAACGCACGGGCTATGGACTTTTTGCCATACCCCGTGGCAACATTTTGAAGTGTGAGCATCATAAGCTGTTAGTGAAAATGCTGACCAAACAATGTGATGCGCAACCTATTGACTAAAGCCGAAGTGATGCGTTGCCACTGGCCATGACGTATGTTTATGTAAAGTTCTTCAACCGAACGCCAAGCCTTGACCCAAGGGTGTCGCCATGCCATTATGCGGTAAACGCGCTGCCTATAAAGCACATGGTCTACTATATAACGCGGATGTTTCAGTGGCCATTGCAACTCGTGCCTGCCCATGGTAAAGATGCGTCGATAGCCTGAAGGCAATGTTTGCACCGAACCTGCAAAATGTACTGAGTCATTGGTTACGCCCCTATTGCTAATCATGTTTACGCGCGGCACAATGGCCAACTGCGAGTGCAACAACAGGTAGGCATGAAAAATGGTTTCGTAATAAGCCTTTCCGCTTTGCTTGTGAGCACGTGCCATGGGCAGAAAGTCCTTGCGTAACTTGCGTTCATGAGTCAATGCTTGAATGCGTTGTAGAGCCTCAGCATCATCTAACCAAGCGTAATGTTCATCCCAATTATTCACCACTCTGCTCCATGAGGCCCAGCCCCAAATGCTAAAATTGGTGCTAAAGAAGTAATCAGCCGAGCCAGCATCAGCGGTGTGTTCCTCTAAATTAAAACCTTGTATCATACCAACTCGCTCATCGTTGGCATAGCGTTCAAGCATGTCGTGACAAAAACGGAAAAAAGAGAGTGTAGGTATGTCGTCGTCCTCAAACACAATGCACTTATCGGTTAACGAAAAAGCCCAACGCTGTGCCATGAAGTTAGATGGGTCACAACCATAGTTTTGCTCTTGATATAGGCGATGTACCTCACAAGGCCAATCAATGTGAGCCACTACCTTTCGACAAGCCTCTACCCCAGCATAGTCTTGTTCGCCACGTGCGCCATCTTGATAAAGGAACAAACGTGCAGGCTGCGCCTTTCGCACCTCGGCAAATAGCGCGGCCAACTTTTCAGGACGGTTGAAGAAAAGTATAAGAACAGATATATCCATTTATATTGCGTGAAGTTTCGATGCTTGCATTCTCTTTAACAGATGGTTCGTATTAACGCATCAACAAGTCGACCCGTTGGCGGAATTTCAAGTTAACGGGTTAACAAGTTGACAGGTTAACAAGTAAGTATGCTTTACACCACTTATTATGT
>URDV01000192.1 GCA_900546605.1 uncultured Prevotella sp. | reverse complement strand
TCTAAATTATCATTTATCGTCTTTTCTTCCTCACACCATTGCCCATAGTTTTGCACTAAAGGCAGCGTTCACCACCAAAAGCAGCGAGGTTTTCAAGGAGGACCGCGCCATGTAAGCGACAAGGTGAGCTATATGCCTTGGGGAGCGGACTGGTGTACCAAACTGATGAATGGTGCAAACGGAACGTGGTGAACGAGGTCGAGGAGTTCTTCTTGGATAACGACATGGCGAATTATTTCTTGGGCGTTTGCCAAGACTTCAAACACTTCGGCTTTGCCGTGAGCGTAATAATTCTCAATAAACAAAGCAACAAGGTGGTGAGGGTGATGCGCAAGGAGGCTTGCTATGTTCGCTTTGCGCCAGCCAACAAGGAGGGCGTGATACCAAGTTTCTGTTCGTAGGCTCGTAAGTCTCGCTACACGACTTCCTCCATCCTTGTCATTACTGGCAACGTCTTGTGGTTCGCTTCGCTTGGCGGTAAAATACCTGCGGCTGGATTTGACCCAACTATGTCAGTGTCATGCCGAGCATACCAAAATAAGTGGTATCTACATCAATGTAAATACCACTTATACTTTTTGATTTCTGATTTCCTTAAAAATCACTCAGTGACCCCGTTGGGATTCAAACCCAAGACCTTCAGAACCGGAATCTGACGCTCTATTCAGCTAAGCTACGGGGCCATGACTATGTAATGTGGAGCAAAGGTAAATATTTTTTTTGACAAGGCCGATGCTTTGCCTTCTTATTTTTAACCCACAACTATTGGAGTGCTGTCTTGAATGTATGTGCCCTTATCCCTTACTCATGTTATTAAGGGTGACGCTTTTTACTTTCAGCGTCACCCTAAGAAATGAGTATATGGTTGACAACTCTTGTGAAGTCAACAAATTTTACTTGCCCATATTGTTAAACTTTAGGCCATCCTTGTCATCATACTGCTTTTGCAAGCGGATGAGCTCCGTCATCAAGCGCTTGGTCAACTTTTCGGTGCCAGGCTGCCCATAAATGTTGTGCATCTCATGCGGATCTTTATTTAAGTCGTAAAGTTCCCACTTGTTAATGTCGTTATAGAAATGCATGAGTTTGTAACCATCTGAACTACGCACACCATAATGACGCTTTACTGCATGCTCGGCAGGATATTCGTAATAATGGTAGTAGATGCTCTTGCGCCAGTTTTTAGGATGTTTGCCTTGTAACAAGGGCAAGAGCGATGTGCCTTGAATGTCTGACGGAATGGGAGCGCCTGCTATTTGTAAGAAGGTAGGCGCATAGTCAATGTTCTGCACCATCTCTTTTACTTCGCCACGTGTTTTCATGCCCTTTGGCAAACGCATAACGAGCGGTGTATTGAGCGACTCTTCATACATAAAGCGCTTGTCGAACCATCCGTGTTCACCCATGTAGAAGCCTTGGTCGGAGGTGTAGACTACCAAAGTTGAATCGAGCAAACCTGCTTGCTTCAGGTAGTCGAGTGTGCGACCTACATTGTCGTCAAGGCTCTTCACAACCTTGGCGTAGTCGCGCATGTAACGCTGATACTTAAACTCGTCTAAGGCCTTGCCTGTGAGGTGACGATTATTAAAGTCGATGGCTAACGAATCGTAAAAATAATCATATTCAGCACGGTCTTTGCTATTTAAGCGGCCTACCATGTTCATGTAGTTTTCGGTTAAATATGTATTTGCCCCTGGGGTGTACATTTTGGTATCGTACACAATGTCCATGTGCTTACCTATTTGCATCTCAGCAGTTTTGGCTGCTTCACGACCTTCATAATCATCGTAAAAGTTTTCGGGCAAAGCAAATGTCTTGTTCTCATATTCACGTAGGTACTTTAACTCGGGCAACCAAGCACGGTGACACGCCTTGTGATGAATAAACAAGATAAAAGGTTTTGACTTGTCGCGTTTGTGCTCCATCCAGTCAATGGCCTTGTCGGTAATAATGTTGGTCACGTAGCCCTTTTCGCGCGTCTGCGTGCCATCCATGTTAATGAAGTTGGGATTATAATAGTCGCCCTGTGCAGGCAGAATGTTGAAGTAGTCGAAGCCCGTAGGGGTGCTTACCAAGTGCCACTTACCGATGATGGCTGTTTGGTAACCAGCCTTTTGCATGAGCTTGGGCATAGTTTGTTGTGAGCCATCAAATATGCCATGTTCATTGTTGGTAAAACCATTTTTGTGACTATGCTTGCCTGTAATCATACAAGCACGGCTGGGGCCTGAAAGGGAGTTGGCCACATAGGAGTTAACAAACTTCACACCATCGGCTGCAATGCGATCAAGATTAGGAGTTTCAACAAACCGGTTGTCGTAACAACTCATCATTTGAGCCGTGTGATCGTCTGTCATGATGTACACAATGTTGTAGCGTTGGGCTTGCGCTGCTACACTCGCTATCATGGCAGGAGCAAAAAGTAAAAGTGACTTTTTCATATTTATATTAAAGTAATAATGTAAAGGGGGGGGCTAATCACTCTGAAAAGTTGATTTGCACCCTATCGTGTGTGTGTATTTTTGTTAGTGAACGAAGGAGCATAGCGGGCTATGTGACTGAGTGAACTGACAAACATGGTGCAAGGCAAATGCAATCAAACATGTTTGAATTGCTGAGCCGCAGCCCATGTTCTCAAAGAAAAAATACACATGCGAGAGGGAACAAAGCAACTATCAGATTTTTAGAATATTAAAATCAGTATATATAAGTAGGTATTCAAAATTAGTTGATATAATCGTTTTCAGAATTAGTCGATATGCCTTGGCGCACTCTTTCGCCCAGGAACATAGGTTTCTGAACGAAATACGGCACCCATTCATATCTACTAATTTTGAATACCTACTTAGAACCACCCTTATTACAAAAAAGCAAAGAGTTGGCGAGCTTGCAGCATTGTGTGTTACATGTAAGCTCGTCAACTCTCATTTTGTTATGCTTCATTAATAAGTAGTGTTTTTGAACTACTCTTAAGCAATCATTATTTGTCCTTTTGTGTCATGTTGTACACGATGTCCATAATCTGCTTGCCGAGAGCATCGGCCTCCTCCACGGTGTGTGCCTCAGAGTAAACGCGGATAATGGGTTCAGTGTTACTCTTGCGCAAGTGTACCCACTTATCAGCAAAGTCAATCTTAACACCATCAATATCGGTTACCTTTTCGTTTTTGTAAAGGTCCTTCACCTTTTGCAGAATAGCAAAAATGTCGGTAGTGGGGGCAAGGTCGATGCGGTTCTTTGCAATGAAGTATTGGGGCAGAGAGTCGCGCAACTCAGTAGCACGCATACCTGTCTTAGCCAAGTAGGTCAAGATGAGTGCTATACCTACCAATGCATCGCGACCTGAGTGAGCTGCAGGGTAAATGACACCACCATTGCCTTCGCCACCAATCACAGCACCTGTTTCCTTCATCTTGGTTACTACGTTTACCTCGCCTACAGCTGCTGCTGAATAGTTGCAACCATACTTTTCGGTTACATCGCGCAAGCCGCGAGTTGATGAAAGGTTTGACACCGTGGGGCCAGGGGTGTGCTGCAGCACATAGTCAGCACATGCCACAAGGGTGTTTTCCTCACCAAACATAGTGCCATCTTCACAAATAAGTGCTAAGCGGTCAACATCAGGGTCAACTACAATGCCCAAGTCGTGACGACCCTTACGCAACAAGTTGCGAATTTCACCCAAATTCTGCTTCAAAGGTTCTGGGTTGTGAGCAAAGTTACCTGTAGGTTCAGTGTTCAAGCCAGTAACCTCAGTTACACCTAATTGGCCTAACAACTTAGGAATAATGATACCACCTACTGAGTTAACAGTATCAATGGCTACAGTGAAGTGAGCACGACGAATGGCTTCAATGTCAACCAATTCCAAGTCTTTTACCAACTCAATGTGGCGTTGGTCATAGCTAAAGTTTTTGGTGTAGCAACCCAAGCTGTCAACATCAGCAAACTCAAAGTTACAGCTATTGGCTAAGCGTACAACCTCTGAAGCTTCAGCTGGTGGAAGAAACTCACCCTTTTCGTTCAAGAACTTAAGTGCATTCCACTGACGGGGGTTGTGACTTGCTGTGATGATAATACCACCGCAAGCATGCTCCATGGTAACAGCTAATTCAGTAGTGGGAGTTGAAGCCAAACCGATGTTTACTACATCAAAGCCCATGCCCATAAGTGTACCGCAAACTACGTGGCTTACCATTTCGCCTGAGATGCGGGCATCACGACCAACAACAACCTTACGGCGGAATGAACGGCTCACTACGTTCTCGCGCAATGCAGCGAATGCTGATACCGACTTGGCAATGTCTACGGGGTTCAAGGTATCACCCGTATGACCACCAATCGTACCACGGAAACCTGAGATGGATTTAATCAGTGTCATAGTATCTTTACTTTAAACAGTGTTTTATTATTGTTTGAGCTACAAAGGTAGTGTAAAATGAAAACAATGGAAAGGAAAACACGTTTTTTTTGCCTTCTCTACTTAATAAAATAGGTTCTTTAAATGCAGCCAAAATATTTATTGTACCTTTGTAGGTAACTACACTATGGGCTTTTAAAGGAAAGAAGGACGATTATTGACTATTTTAGGGTTAAGTTTACAACCCGTTGGCGGAATTTCAGGTTAACGGGTTAACAAGTTGACAGGTTAACAAGTAAGTATGCTTTACACCACTTATTATGTTAAAG
>URDV01000191.1 GCA_900546605.1 uncultured Prevotella sp. | reverse complement strand
ATTCTTGGTTAACGGGTAAACAAGTTGACAAGTTAACAAGTAAGTAAGCGATATACTACTTATTATGTTAAATTCAGAATGGTAAGAAGCTTAAAGACTGGACATTCTTACCCGTTAACCCGTTTACTTGTCAACTTGTTTACTAATTCTGCCAACGCGTAATTTAAGTGTTGGATTTAGTAAGGGGCGAAGCTGAAACCCCAGCAAGCGCTTGCCCAAGGCTATGCGCTCCATTGGCCTTTAAGTAATGATGTAACCTGAAATTCCGCCAACGGGTATTACTAAAGCCACCTTTGGTAAATCCGCAACCACACTATCCCTTTTTGTTGCTGCAACCTTTGCACCCTTTGCATTGGCTGCCCAATTCACCTCGGAATCTAAGCTCAACCAAATGCGACAAGCGATCGTGCAAATGGTCAATTTCAACATGGCGCAGCACATCGTTAATAAAGGCATGTTGCAACATAAGGCGAGCCTCAGCTTCAGGAATGCCGCGCTGTCGCATATAGAGCAAGGCTCCTTCGTCAAGTTTACCAATAGTTGACCCGTGGTTACACTTCACATCGTCAGCATAAATTTCAAGCATGGGTTGGCTAAAGGCACGTGCTGTGGGGGTGGCACAAATGTTGGCATTGGTTTGCTGTGAACTCGTTTTTTGTGCGCCAGGAGCTACAAACACCTTGCCTGCAAAAGCTCCCACACTGCTGCCATCGAGCACATATTTGTAGAGCATGTCACTTTGGCACTCGGGAGCCAAGTGTTCTACCATGATGTTGTTGTCAACACGTTGGTCGGCATCGGCTATTACAGCACCATATAGCTCAGTAGCAGCCCCGTTGCCGCACAAACGCACGTCAATGCGGTTGCGGCTCTTGCCACAGGTGAGCGTAATGCCATCATAGCTAATGCGGCTTTTGGCTTGCTGTTCAACATATAGAGTTGAAAATCGTGTGGTGCGTTCGTTAGTTTCCTCAATGCTGTAAAGGTTGAGTTGTGCCCCTTCGTCAGCATAAGCCTCAATCACTTGCGTAGTAAGGTAGCGATTGTCACCCTCAGCGTGGTCACAAAAGAGAACAGCTCCACTGGCTTCAGCTTCGGCCACCACAATAACGCGTCGCACTGAGAGCATATCCATGCGAGCAGCAGCCACATTCACCACCTGAATGGGCGACTTAAGTTGAACCCCTTGCGGTAAGTAAATGAGCAACCCATCTTGTGCCAATAGCGTGTTGAGCAATGTTACGCCATCGTGTCCCGACTTAAAATCGCGGTCGGTGTTAGCTGCGCGATTGTAGAATTTCTCAAGCAAGTCAGCACGTGTGGCGGCTATGTGACTGAATGAGTCCACAATCACCCCCTCGGGCAATAGCTGCATCACGTTGTGAGGGGCAGGGCAAGGCACATCGTTCACCACAAAAAACAAGGCTGTGCTTAAGTTAGGCACATTGCACTTGAAGGTGGTGTAAGGGTCAACCTTAGGAGCCATGCGTCGCAAGTTAAGCCCATAGTTGGGGGCAAAGGCCTCATCAGCATCGGTGTATTTGTAACGCTCCACCTTGTGAGTGGGCAGTCCTTGCACATCAAGTTGCGAGGCAGCCGTTTCGCGATATTGGTTCATCACCCCGTTGCTACCATCATTCACCATGTCGCGGTGCTCGCGGTAAAGTTCGGTATATTGCTTGTGGCTATTCATGCTCATGCCTCCTCAATGCTGTTAACAATCCAGTCAAAGCCCTTCTCCTCAATGTCGTAGCCCAATTGAGCAGTACCCTCTTTCACAACGCGGCCTTTCACCAACACGTGTACAAAGTCGGGCTTCAAGTAGTCGAGCATGCGCTGGTAGTGAGTAATAACCATGGCACTTGTTTGGGGTGTACGCAGCATGTTAAAGCCCTCGGCTACAATGCGTAGTGCGTCAACGTCCAAGCCAGAGTCTGTTTCATCGAGAATTGAAAATAGAGGTTCGAGCACCGCCATTTGGAATATTTCGTTGCGTTTGCGCTCACCGCCAGAGAAGCCTTCGTTTACACCGCGGCTCATAAAGTGAGCGTCAAGTCCTACCAACTTACGTTTCTCCTTCAGTAGTTTCAAGAATTCGCCAGCGCCAATAGGCTCTTGGTTAAAGTATTTGCGCTTGGCATTGAGTGCGGCACGCATAAAGTTGGTCATTGATACGCCCGGAATTTCAGTAGGAGCCTGAAACGACATGAAGATGCCTTCATGTGCGCGGTCCTCAGGCGAGAGAGCCAATAGGTCTTTGCCGTTAAAGGTGATGGACCCTTCAGTTACTTCATACTTGGGGTTGCCCACCAAAACATTGCTCAAGGTGCTTTTGCCTGAGCCGTTAGGTCCCATGAGAACGTGTACTTCGCCGTCGCGTATGGTGAGGTTTACACCGCGCAGAATTTCTTTGCCTTCAACTGAGGCGTGCAAGTTTTTTATTTCAAGCATGATGATGTTTTGTGTCGTGATGATGGATGCAAGGGTAGAACCTTCAGAATGAATAGAACGCTTCGCTATTGTTTGTGATGTTTCGCCTTGCGTTAAAGTTGCGAACAGACTCTCTTATTTGAGCCTTTTTCTACGCTACAAAAGTACTAAGAAAACGTGGAATTGCCAACGCTTTTGGCATTCGTTTGCAAATGTCTGTACTCAATGCGCCCTACTTAAGTGCTTTGGTTTTGGACTGCCATCTTGCCATTGCGGCATAATGTTGACAACTTGTTTACTAAATCCGCCAACGCGTTGAACGCTACTTTAGCGCAGTAGTAGTCCTTTGTGCCGCTCAAACTGTTGACTGAACATGAGGGGACTGATGAATAATGGCGTTAACATAATTTTAAATATGCCCTTTGTAGGTTTCTCCCTTGTTTCTCCTATCATTTCCGTATCGCTCCCGTATCAATCCCGTATTGTTTCCGTATTGTTTCCGTATTCCGATACGGGATTGATACGGGATCGATACGGGATTGATAGGAGGACGATAGGAGGACGATAGGAGGATGATAGGAGGATGATAGGAGAAAAATCGGATTTTGAAGGAAAATTGTATTGTGGTTATTTGTCATTGTTTATGTATTATTAAGAATTCGTGGCTACTGATTTAGTGAATGTCTGCGTGAGGTTGTCATGTCTTTTAACGTCGACAAAAATAAACGTAAAGAGCGAAAAATGCAAATCCGTTCCGAACTATTCAATCTTTATTCAAATCTCGTTCTAAACCGTTCTAAAATGGTTCAATTTTAGCGTTTGTAGTACTCAGTTTAGTAGATTCTGACTGATGGAAATCAAAAAAATTGGGCATACACATTCATCAACAAATCCGCCACGGGGCTATTATGTTACCCCGTTGGCGGAATTTCAGGTTAACGGGTAAACAAGTTGACAGGTTAACAAGTAAGTATGCTTTACACCACTTATTATGTTAAAGTCAGAATGACAAGAAACTTAAAAAGCTTGGCAAACTTACCTGTCACCCCGTTAACTTGTCAACTTGTTTACTAATTCCGCCAACGCGTTATGTTAATGTGGAAATGGTGAGAAGCTAAAAGCCTTGCCCAACTTACCTGTTGCCCTGTCAACTGGTTTACAAGCTTACCTGTCAACCCGTCAACCCGTCAACCCGTTAACTTGTTACGTAATTAGGGAACAAATAATTTTGTTCACCCATTTGTTTACCGTATCTTCGCACTATGAATGCACTACAACGTCGTTCCGCTGAAGAACGATTCAACACCATAACCCATTTAGCAGGGGTAGTGTTTACGCTCATAGCCGCCTGGTTTATACTGCGCTTAGGTTATAGCCAAGGGTGGAAAAATGCCTTTGGTACCACCTTTTTTACGTGTGGAATGCTGCTGATGTATGCAGCCAGCACGCTTTATCATTGGTGGATGCCAGGGCGTGGAAAACGTGTGCTGCGTGTGCTTGATCACATCAGCATTTACGTAATGATAGCTGCCTCATACACTCCTATCTGCATTGGCGTGGTAGGTGGTGCGCTGGGGTGGACTGTCTTTGGTGTGTTATGGGCGGTGGTTGTGGCAGGAACTGTGTATAAAATAACGGCCATGGGGCGTTGGCCCCGACTGTCGTTGTTACTCTATTTGCTGATGGGGTGGACATTTGTGTTTATAGCTCAGCCCGTATGCACACACATCACCTCTGCCGCCCTTGTGAGCCTGTTGGCTGAAGGACTGTTCTATACTTCAGGAACCTACTTCTTTGCACATGATCAGCATCGCTTTTATCATGGTGTATGGCATATATTTGTACTCTTGGGCTCTGTGGCTCATTGGTTGGCTATATTGCTGATTTTGAGTAGCAATTGAATGGATGGATATAAGTTAACAGGTTGACAAGTTAACAGGTTAACAAGTTGACAGGTAAGTTAGTCAAGTTTTTTAAAACTTCTCGTCATTCTTACTTTAACATAATAAGTGGTGCATAGCTTACTAACTGAAGTTTCGGATTTAGCAAGGGCGGGCTGAAAGCCCAATAAGCACTCAGCCCAGGGCAAGCGCAGCGACACCCTGGGTTCACATGACGAAATGTAATGACGCCCTGAAAGGGCAAAAGCATTAAGACATGGCACAATCATTGAGCCAAATATACATACCTTGTTATCATACGGCGTAGAATTCGACGAGGCGTATGTGTTTAATGATTAAGGCTTTTGCCCTTTCAGGGCGCGGAGACTCTACTATGCGGAAACCCCA